>NZ_CP019980.1:3759378-4066826 GCF_002982115.1 Lysinibacillus sphaericus
CACGGAACGTTGTATCTGTTAATAACACATCATCTTGTTGTAAAATCCACTGCACTAAACCGTTTGCACCTTGCTCATCTAAAATTTGCTTTGTACCCGATAACGGCCGCCCATTCAAATCCACAAGTGGCTTAATAGGCTGTGAGAAAATTGGCTTGGCCTTGTTTTCCACCCCTGGGAAACCATTTAGCGTCACATTACCGATATAACTTAACAGCTTTGTCCCGCGGTCTTGTCGCACAGGGAAATTGAATAATTCAGGCGTTGTATCAATAAAGCTCGTGTCAAACGAACCTTCTAAGAAATTTTTATGCGTTACTACATTATTTAAAAATGGAATATTCGTTTTTACCCCGCGAATACGGAATTCTTTTAAGTTACGGTCCATTTTCGCAGCCGCTTCTTTAAAAGTCATACCTGATGTTGAAATTTTCACAAGCAATGAATCATAATACGGTGTAACAACGGCACCTTGGAATCCGTTCCCTGCATCTAAACGAACGCCAAAGCCACCACTTGAACGATATACCATTAACTTCCCTGTATCTGGCATAAAATCATTCGCTGAATCTTCAGTTGTTACACGTGCTTGAATCGCATAACCAATCATCGGAATATTCGCTTGTTCCGGTATGTGTATTTCTTCACTATGCAAGCTGTAGCCTGCCGCTACCTTAATTTGCGCATGTACGATATCAATGCCTGTAATCATTTCCGTAATTGTATGCTCTACTTGAATTCGAGGGTTTACCTCGATGAAATAAAAGTCATCGCCCGCAACTAAAAATTCAACTGTCCCTGCATTTATGTACGAGACATTTTTCATTATTTGAACTGCTGCATCACAAATTCTATTTCTTAAATTTTCTGAAATCGAATTCGATGGCGCAATCTCTACAACTTTTTGATGGCGACGTTGAATCGAACAATCACGCTCATATAAATGCACAATATTGCCCATTTTATCGCCTATAATTTGAACTTCAATATGTTTTGGGTGAAGTATGCATTTTTCTACATACACTTCATCAGACCCAAAGGCTGCTTTTGCCTCTGATTTGGCACGTTCATAAGCAGATGCTACATCGTCCTTTGTTTGCACGACACGCATGCCGCGCCCACCGCCACCTAAAGAAGCTTTAATCATAAGCGGGTATCCGTATTGTTCACCAAAAGCTTGTACTTCTTCTACTGAAGCAACTGGACCATCAGTACCCGGAATAACAGGAATATCTGCGTTAATAGCTTGTTCACGCGCTTTTACCTTATCGCCAAACATATCTAAATGTTGTGAAGTTGGACCAATAAATAAAATGCCCTCTTCCTCACAACGACGTGCAAATTCCACGTTTTCTGATAAAAAACCATACCCTGGATGAATCGCATCAACGCCTGCATCCTTAGCGATTGCAATGATGCCTTCAATATCTAAATACGCATCGATTGGTTTCTTGCCTGCCCCTACTAAATAAGCTTCATCCGCTTTAAAGCGATGGAATGCTCCACTATCCTCACGTGAATAAATAGCGACTGTGTGAATGTTGAGCTCCGTACACGCACGGAAAATTCGAATTGCAATTTCTCCCCGATTGGCTACAAGGATTTTGTTGATTGATTCCATAGGTATCCCCCTTATGTTTGTGATTTCCTTCTTTCTACCTTTTCGAACATGGAAACATTAATCAATATCCCCATAGCTAAAGATAGCAAAATTATAGATGTCCCGCCGTAACTAATGAAAGGCAGCGTGACACCGGTTAACGGGATTAACCCGGTTACACCCCCAAGATTAATAAACGATTGCCAGGCAATCCAGCTCGCAATCCCAGCAGCAATCATACGTGCTAGTGGATCTTTTGTTCGCAATGCAATGGAAAAACCTTTATATACAATAAATCCTAAACCACCTAAGACGATTAGAACTCCCCAAACACCAAGTTCCTCCATTACAATCGCCATAATAAAATCGGTTTGTGGCTCAGGCAAATAACCTAATTTTTGAATAGATTGACCGAGTCCTCTACCTTCTAGACCGCCACCGCCAATTGCATAATAACTATTGACAACTTGGTGACCTACTCCATTTTCAAATTCAAATGGATTAAAATAAGATTCGATACGTCCTTTACGGTTCCCTTTTAATAATTCACCTTTAAATAGCCAGAGCATGCCTAGAATAGCTGTACCAAATGCACCTAACACACCAAAAAACTTCCAAAACGTTTTAAAAGGAATACCACTTGCTGCGACCACAGATACAGCGATACCGCATAAAATAATAACTGCCCCTAAATCTGTTTCAAAGGCTACACCAGCTACAACTAGTATCCAAAGGAAAATTGGATAAAAAATCTCTGTTGGCTGAAGCTTTTCAAATGTATACTTTTGAGATTTCCGATAAAATGCTGCTGCAAAATATAAAATTATAAATAGTTTCGCATATTCGGAAGGCTGGAAATTCCCCAATCCTGGTACACTGATCCAACTTTGAGAGCCTACTTCCTCTGCCCCATTACCAGCTACTTTTACCCAAGTAAAGAGCACAATTAACACAATCGTCAGTAACAACATAATATTCTTATTTGCATAATGCTTATAAGGGAAAAATGCTGCGGCCACAAATCCTAAAGACGCGACTGCTAAGTTAATAAGTTGTTTTTGATAAAAATAATCAGGTGCTTGTTCTTTGTGAACGATTGCCACCATCATACTTGAGCTATAAATCATTACTAAGCCAAATAAACTTAACAACAAAACCGTAAAAAATAATGGGTAATCAAAATTTTGAGCATATCGTTTTAAGTATTGTTTCATTGGAAAACCTCGTTCTAGAAAAAAAACTCAAATCGCAAGCAGCGTTTGAGTTTTTTCTTTTTATTTGTCTGTATACGCGTCATGTAGTACAGAAAGTTCCTTCTCGAGTGAATCGAGAATGGCCTTGCCTTTTTCGCGTTCAATAAGTCCAAGCTTCACAGCAAAGTCAATTTCACGTGAAAGGCCGAACATTTGTGTATCTAATACTTCTTCATATAAAGGGCATTGTGGCATCGTTAAATGATCCATTTGTACTCGAATGAGGCGAGCAATTTTATCTGCATCAGCAACTAAAAGCTCCAAAGCCTTCTCTTGAAAGGAAGTTTGTGATTTCGTATCCATGAGGACGCCCCCATTATCTGATATTTCTTCGATTCTATCTTAATAAAGTTTATCTTTTAGTCGCTAAAAATGCAAGTGTCTTCGTCGGAAAATAAACAATCCGAATTATATTTCTTTATTATCTCCTTGCATTAGCGTTATACTAATTCATGGATATACAAGATTTGAGGAGGATTTCTATTATGGAAACAATTATTCCTATTAAGGGTGCAGTTTCGTATCAACTAACATTAGATCCAACGGTTTGGATTTTTGACGATCGTAAATTAGACTTAAATACGTACTTCCAGGCAAGTGCAGTAGAGGAAGATGCGGATACAAAATATATGCGCGAAGTCGGTGCTCACTGGTCACGTGAAATCATGGAAGGTGCTACTTTCCCACCAACATTAAAATCAGAACGAAAATTCGACCGCAAAGGGATGGAAACGGGCACTTTCGGTATCGAATTAAGTCACTTCTTGAAAAATGCTGAAGTTAAACCCGAAGCGACAACAATCGTCATTGAATGCAAAAACGGGGAAGAACATGCATTTACAATTGAAGAAGCACAGACATTAATTTTTAAATACAGTCAGGATGGCAAACCTTTAACCGAAGATGGACCCGTTCATGTATTATTTGGAGACGGCTCCAATGTAGACAGCCCTATTAAAAATGTGTTAGCCATTCGTGCGGAATAGGGAGGGAATGCGATGCGCGTAAAATGTGTCATTTGCGATACTATTAACCAGTTAGATGATGATTTACCGTTAGCAAAAAAACTGCGTAATCGTCCGATTCATACGTATATGTGCGACACATGCCATGATCGAATTAAGGAAAATACGGTGGCACGTATTGAAACGGGAAATTTCCGCTTTTACCGTACCTCACCACAAATGGACAAAGAATTTTAAGTGCCAGGCACTCATACAATTTAAAAAGCGCTCGCTCTAGCAGATTTAACAGTACAAAACGCAAAACCCTATTCATACAGGTTTTGCGTTTTTTACTTAGCCATTATTTTTGATAATCACTTTTTCCAGCAATTCGACAACTTGATACATAATTGTCGCGAAGAAAGCGATAATGAGCAGTGACATAAGGACAAGATTAAAGTTAAATACTTGGAAGCCATAAATAATTAAATAACCAAGCCCCTTTGAAGCAACTAAAAACTCACCAACAATCACACCAACCCATGACAAACCAACATTCACTTTCAAAGTCGAAATAATAGTTGGAAAAGAAGCAGGCAAAATCACCTCTTTGAAAGTTTGCCAACGAGTTGCACCAAAAGTTTGTAACACTTTACTGTAATTGGGATCCACACCTTTAAAAGCGGTGTACACAACAATGGTAGTAATGATGATAGATATCAGAGCACCCATTGCAATAATCGAAAAATAACCTGGTCCAAGTGCAACGATTAAAATCGGCCCTAACGCCACTTTTGGCATAGCATTTAATATTACTAAATACGGATCTAAAATTTTGGATAACATCGGAGACCACCAGAGGACAGTTGCAATCAAGGTCCCTAATAATGTTCCAGCAATAAAGCCGATAATCGTCTCCATTAACGTCACACCAACATGTAATGTGAGTGTGCCGTCGCTTACTTTTTCAATAAACGTTTGCCATACATAGGTTGGTGAGCTAAAGATTAAACGGTCAATCCATTCAAGCCTCGAGAGCAGCTCCCACCCCCCAAAAAAGACCAGTAAAATAATGATTTGATATAGACGAACGAAGCGCTTTTCCTTCTTTAGCAATTGTTGATATTGTTTAAACAATGTATTATCCAAGACTCTCCAGCTCCTTCCAAATCGTTTGGAATACATCTGAATAAGCTGGATGTTGCCTTACATCGAACGGAGATAATTGTTGTAACTCAGAAGGTATTTCAAACACTTTGTGTAACATGCCTGGATTAGCCGAGAAAAGAAATACCCTTTCACTCATAGCGATTGCCTCACCAATATCATGTGTGACAAGAATCGCCGTTTTCTGATAGGTCTTTAATGTTTCGACAACTAAATCTTCAAGCTTTAACTTAGATTGATAATCGAGCGCTGAAAATGGTTCATCTAGCAATAATATTTTCGGATTAACCGCTAAAGTCCTTGCAAGTGCTACGCGTTGACGCATTCCTCCGGATAACTCTCTCGGATAATAACTTCCGACATGTGGCAAACCAATTTCATGTAAGAGCGCATTGGCCGTTACTTTATGCGTTTTATTATCCCGCTGCATGATTTTTAAACCAATGGTGACATTGTCCTCAATCGTTTTCCACGGGAATAGATAATCTTGTTGAAGCATGTAGCCGATAAGTGCCTGATTATGTGGCGCAATAATTTCGCCATCAATAAAAACCTTGCCTTCCGTTGCAGGAAATAACCCAGCAATAATAGACAAGAGTGTCGTTTTTCCACAGCCACTTGGCCCTATAAAAGAAACAAACTCCCCTTCACGAATATCTAGATTAATATCTTTTAAAACTTCCTTTGCCTGCGTACTAGAAAAATAACTATGGTGAATATGATCTAGTTTTAAAAATTCCATTTACTCTGCAGCCTTTTTTGCAAACTTTGTATTCACAAGCTCTTCATATTTTACTCGTTGAGGAAGTTCACCTGCTTCCTCCATAATTGTTTGTAAGTTATCCCACTCTTCTTCATCCAAAATTGGATCTGTTGCATAAGAGCCTTGTGATTTATAACGTTCGACCACCGTCTCAATTAACGCTACATCAACATTTTCAAAATACGGCTGAATTATTTTTGCCACTTCTGCCGCACTTTTCTCTTGTACAAAATCTTGTGCTCGCTTTAGCGCATTAGTAAATCCTTGCACTGTTTTAGCATCATCCTTTAAGTAGCTACTTTTTGCCATAAAGGACGTGTATGGTAAATGGCCTGATTCCGTGCCAAATGAAGCAACAATATAACCTTTCCCTTCTTTTTCAAACACACTCGCTGTCGGTTCAAACAACTGAACATAATCTCCTGTTCCTGAAGCAAAGGCTGTAGCGATATTGGCAAAATCAATATTTTGAATAAGTGTTACATCTTTTGTAGGATCAATGCCATGCTTTTTCAAGACAAACTCCCCAGCCATTTGTGGCATTCCACCTTTACGTTGCCCTAAAAATGTTGATCCTTTTACATCTTCCCATGAAAAATTATCCATCTTTTCACGGGCTACTAAAAATGTACCATCTGTTTGTGTTAATTGTGCAAAGTTTTGAATCGGATCGTTCGCACCTTGAGCTGTTACATAAATGGATGTTTCTGAGCCAACTAAGGCAATATCGATGCCATCTGAAAGTAACGCTGTCATCGTTTTATCGCCACCGGCAATCGTTTGTAGCTCAACAGAAAGTCCTTCCTCTTCAAAAAAACCTTTTTCAAGCGCTACATATTGCGGAGCATAGAAAATCGAGCGCGTCACTTCTCCGACCTTTACTTTTTCTAGCTCCGCTTTATTACACGCTGCCAATGAAAGGAGCAACAAAGCAATACTACTAAATAACAAACCTTTTTTAAGCCAACGCATTCCATTTCCTCCTTGATTGATAAATAGCCTATCGAGACTAACTTATTCACGTTAGAAGATTTAGGTGCCAACCATTTTGTCATATGTCATTCAATTGATTGAACATAGATGCACAGCTATTCTTACATAGGTAGATTGCCTAAGACGTAAAAATTTTCTCTATCAAAGAAAAAAAGCCCTAGCAAATAAATGCTAAGACTTTTTTTATGCCCTTAAAACTTAAGGTAAGTTTTATGGTAAAGGAGCCAAGCTACTATCATTGATTGGCAGCTTGTTGCTCTTCTCTTTTTTCTCGCCACATACGTGTTTTGTATACAATCAAAATTAACGCCGCTACGATGAGGCCTTCAATCATAGGTAGGAATAACGCGAAAAATGTCAACATAATACACCCCAAAAATAGGAACACATAAATGACAATATTTTGAGATAGCTTTAACTTTTTTGCAAAGCCTAATTTATAGACAATTGCAGAAAGTACAAAGACAAGAAGAAATACAACATAGCCTGCAACTTCATAGCTTGGTAAATTTTCATATAGAAATCTTGTAATACCAGCCATTCTCCCATAAACCTTTGTTGTTTCCTCTGCATTTGTTGATGCAGCAACTTGAATAACATTTAGTTCACCCAATAAAGCGGACTTTATATCCAAGACTCCCTCTCCCTTTCATATCAGCGGAAAATTATTGTTCAGCGTTTTTTAATTTTTTCGCTGCTTTCTCACGTTCGTTTTTATCTAGAATTTTTTTACGAAGGCGAATTGATTCAGGTGTGATTTCTAAGTACTCATCATCCCCTAAGTATTCAAGCGCTTCTTCTAGAGATAAAATACGTGGTTTTTTAATAACATTCGTTTGGTCTTTATTTGCTGAACGGATGTTTGTTTTTTGTTTCATTTTTGTAATATTTACAGTGATATCAGCGTCACGAGTATTTTCGCCAACAATCATACCTTCGTAAATATCTGTACCTGGCTCCAAGAATAGTGTACCACGGTCTTCAATCTGCATCATACCATAAGTTGTTGATTTACCAGTTTCCATTGAAACGAGTACACCTTGGTGACGACCACCAATTTTCCCTGGTAATAATGGTTGGTAGCAATCAAACGTATGGTTGATAATACCGAAACCTTTTGTCATCGACATAAATTCAGTTGTATAACCAATTAATCCACGAGCTGGTACTAAGAACGTTAAACGCACTTGACCACTGCCGTTGTTCACCATATCAAGCATTTCACCTTTACGAGTACCAATAGATTCAATAATAGAACCAACATTTTCTTCAGGTACATCGATTTGAACACGTTCGAATGGTTCACATTTAACACCATCGATTTCACGCACGATTACTTGTGGTTTTGATACTTGTAATTCAAAACCTTCACGACGCATATTTTCAATCAGGATTGATAGGTGAAGCTCACCACGACCTGAAACTGTCCAAGCATCTGGAGAATCAGTATCTTCAACGCGTAAAGATACGTCTGTTTGTAATTGAGCACGTAAACGCTCTTCTACTTTACGAGAAGTAACCCATTTCCCTTCACGACCTGCAAATGGAGAATTGTTTACTAAGAAAGTCATTTGTAAAGTTGGCTCATCGATACGTAAAGGCGTAAGCGCTTCTTGATGTTCAACAGGGCAAACTGTTTCTCCTACGTTGATATCTTCCATACCAGAAACGGCGATTAAGTCACCAGCTTTTGCTGTCTCAACTTCTTCACGTTTTAAGCCGAAGAAACCAAAGATTTTTGTTACACGGAAGTTTTTCACTGTACCGTCTAATTTCATCAAAGCAACTTGTTGACCTACTGAAATTGTTCCACGGAATACGCGACCAATTCCGATACGTCCAACGAAGTCATTATAGTCAAGTAATGCTACTTGGAATTGTAATGGGTCTTCTGAGTTATCAACTGGTGCTGGGATAGCTTCAATAATTTTTTCAAATAGACATTTCATATTTTCTTCTTGTTTAGATGGATCAGCGTCTAAAGAAGCCGTACCATTTACACCTGAAGCATACACAACAGGGAAGTCTAATTGATCGTCATCTGCACCTAACTCGATGAATAACTCTAATACTTCATCTACTACTTCAAGTGGACGAGCTGAGTCTTTATCTACTTTGTTCACTACTACAATCGGTGTTAACTTTTGTTCTAACGCTTTTTTCAGTACGAAGCGTGTTTGCGGCATACAACCCTCATACGCATCGACAACTAGTAAAACGCCATCTACCATTTTTAAAATACGTTCTACCTCACCACCAAAGTCGGCGTGTCCAGGCGTATCAAGGATGTTGATACGAGTTCCGTTATAGTTGACAGCAGTATTTTTTGCTAATATTGTAATACCACGTTCACGTTCGATATCGTTAGAGTCCATTGCACGTTCTTCAACACGTTCGTTTGAACGGAATGTACCAGATTGTTTTAATAATTGGTCGACTAAGGTAGTTTTACCATGGTCAACGTGGGCGATAATTGCGATATTGCGAAGATCTTGACGTAAGTTTGTCATTATTCCACTCCATATTCTTTTTTCGAATGTTTAACTGTGATATTATAGCACAAGAAGGATGTAAATGTCCTTATTAGAATTTCTATCATTCTAAAAAAATATTTTTAATCACAAATTTACTATAAATTAGGGGGCTCGGTTATGAATCGTGGAAAAATCGTAATGGCCATTTATGCACTAGCAGCTGTGCTAGCAATGTGTTCTATCGGGTATTCAGTAGCAGCAAGTAATATTTGGGGAGTAATAGCAGGTATTGTAGCTACTTGTGTCATTTTTATGACAGCTTTTAAAATGAAGCGTAAACTTCGCGAACAAGGCTTACTTTAATGTTAGTATTTGCACTCTAACTACCTATATGTGTCTAAAAAGAGGCATTGTCCATAATAGACAACGCCTCTTTTTGGCTATATTTCACAACATATTTGTTTAATGTTTAGCTACTATCTCCTCAGCCTGCAAGCAAACAAGTGATGCTTTCATTAATAGTCTTTTGCCAAATAATCTAACGTTGCTTGACCTAAAACATTGGCGGCAATCCGCAATGAACGTTCATCAATATCGAATTTTGGATGATGGTGTGGATACACTTCTTGCCATGCTGGATTTTTTGCCCCAGTAAAGAAAAATGCCCCTGGTATTTCCTCTAAATAGTACGCAAAATCCTCACCACCCATCGTAGGGTCAACAAATTCAACCGCTTCGACATCTGCTACTTTTCTTGCTGACGCCATCACATGCTCTGTTTCTGCCGCATGATTCACCACTGGTGGGTAACCACGACGAAACTCATATTCATAGTCCGCTTTTGTTAAATAACAAGTTGCCTTTAATAGCTCTTCAATTTCACGCTCCAGTAAATCGCGCTCCTCCTCATGGAAGGTCCGGACAGTCCCCTTCATATAGACTTGGTCTGCAATGACATTAAAAGGGTTTAACGCCTCAATATGACCAACTGATACTACCGCAGGACGCAATGGATTAATACGACGTGCTACAAGTTGTTGTAAATTTGTAATAAATTGCGCTGCCAGCAAGATGGAATCCTTCGTATCGCTTGGATTTGAGCCATGACCACCCTTTCCTTTAATCTTAATGTAAATGCCATCAGCCGCAGCCATAAATGGTCCAATTGCTGTTTGCACCTTACCAAGTTCTGTTGGTGCCCATAAATGTGTGCCAAATATTACATCGACACCTTCTAAACAGCCATCAGCAATCATTGATTTCGCCCCACCTGGTGCAAGCTCCTCTGCATGTTGATGAATAAAGACAATTGTCCCCGCTAAGTTTTCTTTCATTTGATTTAATGCCTTCGCCAAAATTAATAATGAAGCTGTATGTCCATCATGACCACATGCATGCATGCGCCCTTTTATTTTTGATTGGAATGGCAGACCTGTTTCTTCTGTAATAGCTAAAGCATCAAAGTCTGCACGTAATGCCACTGTTTTCCCTGCCTTAGCACCAACTAACTTCGCTACAACACCGTTACCCCCAACACCTTCACGTACTTCATGCCCTAAAGCACGATGAAATGCAGCAATCGTTTTCGGTGTTTCAATTTCTTCAAAGGAAAGCTCGGGATTTTCATGAAAATGACGACGAAGTTGAATCATTTCCTCTTCATATCGTTTTAATAAATCAACTAACTGCTCTTGCTGTAATACTGCCATTAGTAACACCCCTTATTTTAAGTATATATAATCTCCAGGCCCTAGTGGTAAACCAAGTAGGAACCAAATGGCGAACAGTATAATCCAACCGATTGCAAAGAACACAGAGAATGGTAGTAACGCGGAAATTAGTGTCCCCATCCCGATATTTTTATCGTAGCGTTTGGCAAACGATAGCAAAATAGCAAAATACGGTAGCATTGGTGTAATTGGATTGGTAATAGAGTCTCCTACTCGATAGGCCATTTGCGTAACAGCAGGAGAATAGCCTAAGTAAAGGAACATTGGAACGAAAATTGGCGCAAGTAAAGCCCACTTCGCAGAAGCGCTGGCGATAAGTAAATTAACGAAAGCACATATTAAAACAAATCCTATCATCATTGGTAAACCTGTAAAATTTAATGCTTGTAAAAGTTCCGCTCCTTTAATGGCTAAAATAGCACCGATATTACTCCAGTTAAAAAAGGCAATCATTTGCGAAGCGGCAAATGCTAAAACAATAAATGGTGCCATATCCGCAATCGATTTAAAAATTTTCTCAGCCACTTCCTTGTCATTTTTCACTTCTTTTGCCGCAATGCCATAGGCAAGACCTGGTAAAAGGAAGAAGAATAACATAATCGGCACAATACCTGACATAAATGGTGAATTTAAAAAGCCCCCTGTTTCCGGATCACGTAAAAGACCGTTAGACGGAATGACCGTAAATGCAATAACTGCACTATAAATGACTGTCACCAGTCCTGCCCATCGTAAACCACGCTTTTCTAAAGCAGTTAGCGGTTCTAACATTTCAACCTTGCCTTCAAACTTACCAAAGCGAGGCTCAGTAAACTTTTTGGCAACCCACGTACCAATCCCAATTAGTAAAAATGTCGAAGCAATTAAAAAATAATAGTTCATCGTTGCTCGACCTGTGTAGCCAGAATCTGCAATCTGTGCTGATGATTCCGTAATTCCCAATAACAATACATCAAGTGAACTAATTAAAATATTGGCACTAAAGCCTCCAGCTACTGCGGCATATGTAATAATTAAACCTGCTAGTGGGTTTCGACCAATGCTCATAAAAATCATCGCTGCAATTGGCGGTAAAATAATGAACGCTGCATCGGCAGCTAGATTCCCCACTAAACCTGTGAAAATAATAAATGGCACGATTAATTTTGTCGGAGCTGACAGCACTAGCTTTTTCATTACGGCAGATATAAGCCCTGTTTGCTCGGCTAAACCAATACCAATCATTGTCACAATCACTAATCCCAAAGGAGCGAAGCCTGTAAATGTTGATACCATTTGCGTTAATATTAAAATAAGACCTTCTTGACTTAGCAGATTTTTTACTTGAATAACATCTTCAGTGCCTGGTTGAACTGCTGAAACACCAAACATCGATAATATCCATGATAAAACAAGCACAATACCTGCTAAAATAATAAATAGCGTGATGGGGTCTGGTAGTTTATTACCTGCCTTTTCAATGCTATCTAGCATTCTATCAATCCAAGATTTTTTTACTGTGTCTAAATTTTTTTGCATAAGCCCCTCTCCTTCTCTGTGTTATTCGACTTGTGCTATTCATCTTAATCCTCATTTAAGACATTGATAGCATGTGTCCTTAATACAAAGAAACCATATTTTTAGAATATTTTCAATATTTAATTTATAGTTAAGGAGCTTACTCTATGTATAAAATTAATGTTTTCACCGCTAAACTATCTCTCTCATGGGTAACGCAACTAGAGAAAATCAAGCCATCTTTTTGCCATTTCCATTACCATCCCTACACAGATTTTGAGCATTTAAATGCGCTGCTACAGCAACATTTACTAGCTGGAGATGGTGCACTTTTTAGCGGGCAAATCCCATACTTTTTTTCGCAAACATATTTTCCAAACACGGCTATCCCCATGCTCTATTTTGATATTTCAGAGCGAGATTTTTACCGTGTCTTAACGGAGTTATTTTATGACAATACAATTGCTATGAATCGGATTGCCATTGATTTTTGTTATGAAGAGAATGAATACCTCGGCATTCATGAATGGTCAATCGGTAGACAGCCCTATCTATTTAGTCAAACAATGAACGAGTTCGCAAGCAACGATATTGTTGAGAAGGCTGCTAATTGGCATATTCAGTTACATCGCGACAATAAAGTAGATTTAAGCTTTACGCGCATTGCAGAAATGCGCGAGCGATTGGCACAGCTAAATATACCGTTTATCGCGTTTCACCCATCACTCCATGCTATGCAATTAACATTGGATCAGTTGGTCAATCAGCTTCAGCTTCGACAACTTGAGCAAAATAAAGTAGTCGTTGTCCATATTTTAATTCCGATTGATAAATCCAATATCGATGAATTGGAATATCGACAAATTGCTTTATATAAAGCCATTTTAGATTTTAAGCAACGCTATGCAAGCACCTTTATCGTGCATCGCGAAGCTTCTTATATGGCCCTTATTACAACCTATCAGCAATTTTTAATCACAACCGATGATTATAGCCATTGTCAACTTGTAGATTTTTTAGATGATACATTACAATTTCCTGTAAAAATAGGTTGGGGTATCGGTAACTCTTTAACTGAAAGTCAGAAATACGCAAAAAGGGCTGCTACGCTCTGCTCTTCCAAGGAAACGCAAGGCTATATTATTGAACATGAAAAAGAAATTGGTCCGTTGCTAAACGGGACTTTATTGCAGTTTGATAACGAAAAACAACAGCTCTTACAAAAATTAAGCGTTACCCATGATCTTCCTTTATTACAATTGCAAAAAATCGAGGCTGTTATCGAAAGATTAGCAACAACTATCGTCAATGGCGAACTGCTAAGCAAGCATTTAGGCATTACTGTACGTTCTGCAAACCGCATTTTAAAACAACTGCATGAAAAAAATTTAGCTGTTGAATTACCTAGCACTACTTCCACCACTCGAGGACGTCCGAAAAAATACTATCAGCTCGATTTAAATTAGCGCATACAAAAAACTGTTTAGGAATCAACAGTCCTAAACAGTTTTTTAAAAGTTATACATCATAAGGGACAATATATTTTTCTAATAATTCATGATGAATAGAAGGATTTGCAATAATAAAAGTATCTTGATGTAGTAAATCTACAGTTCGTCCATGTAAATTGGTTGCAATAGCCCCAACTTCATTTGCAATAATTGTTCCGCCGGCAATGTCCCATGGGGATAGCCGCATCGATACATAAGCGTCTAATTTTCCACTAACAACAAAGGCAATTTCCATTGCTGCAGAGCCATAAGAACGCGTACCTCGAACTTTACGAATTAGGTCAATGACTTTTTCATGATGTATATGGCGATTGGGTGCAACCCAATGTGCATTAATGCCAATAACAGACTCTTCAATGGTCACTGGTTGTAACTTACGTAACGGTGACGCATTATACCAAGCACCCTGTCCAGCAATTGCATAAAATAAATCTTCGCGCATTACATCATATATGTAACCAAGTTTCCCTATACCATCAATAAATATTCCAATTGAAATCATAAAGTGGCGATGTTGCTTTACAAAATTCATCGTTCCATCAATCGGGTCGATAATCCATACAACGCCATCTAATGACTCCACTTTCTCCCCCATACCCTCTTCGCCTATAATATGATGGGTAGGATCAAAAGATTTAATTTTTTCTATAAAAAACAATTCTGTTTCACGGTCTATATTTGTAACAAGGTCATTCGCATTCGATTTTGTCTCGATCACTAAATTATACGAAAAGGCATTACGAATACGGTTTCCCGCTTCAACAATAATACTTTTTGCAAATTGATCAATCTGCTTTAAATCCATAAAAACCCACCCCTCGAATATAGAAAACATTTACGCCCGTCACACACAACTTGCTTATCTGTGGTATTCAAGCAATAAAACTACCGTAGCTACACACTTTAAACGTACTCTGGTTCTAGACAGTAAAATGGCCTACACACTCTCCACAATAAGAGTGAGCATCATGTACAATGTGACCCTTTAAGAGCTTTGCATGTGTAGCGTCAAATGAAGAAAGATGAAAACTCCATTATCTAACAATGGTATATTGTCTATTTTACCCTTTATAACAACAAAAATCACCTGCTGTCGGAATATTCAGCAAGTGATTTTCATATGGGGGTTAATTTTTTTTTACGCATAGGCGTGCAAACTTTCCAGCTCCATCTGTATTTCAGCTAGACGCTTTTTACTTTTTGCGATTGCACCTTCGTCTTTCTCATTCATCGCTAAGAAGAGTGAGGCTAGCTCATAATCTAATTCTAATTGTAAAATGCGTTCATATTGCTTTTCAATGTCAACTTTACGTATAATTTTTACGACTTGTTTCATAAAAGTCACGTCCCTTTTTTATTTTTTTCAAAACCTTATACGATTCGCTAAAGTTCTTGTTATAAGATTTTTTCCCATTTTTTTAATAAAATAAACCTTATAATCGAAAGGAGTTATTAAAAATGCCTACACTAAAATGGACTAATAAAGATTTTAATGTGTTTCAAATAAATGGTTTAGAACAAAGAATGGATGCCTTAAATTCTTGTGTACGACCAAAGTTCAATAAACTAGGAGAGAACTTCTCTGCTTTCTTTTCCAGTCATCTTGGAGAAGAATTTTACCCCCATGTTGCTAAACACGCCCGCAGAACGGTAAATCCACCAAATGATAGTTGGGTTGCCTTTGCTCCTTATAAAAGAGGCTATAAAGCATTGCCTCACTTTCAGATTGGTCTTTGGAGCACACATTTATTCATCGTCTTTGCTATTATTTATGAAGCACCGCAAAAAAATTTAATGGCACAACGTTTACTAGCCAACAAACCCTTGCTACAACAGCTTCCGAATGATTTTATTGTTTCTGGGGATCATATGTCACCAGAGGCAATTTCCATCGAAGACGCGAAAGAAGAAAAACTAGATGAATTGCTTATCCGTCTACGTGATGTTAAAAAAGGGGAATTTTTAGTTGGCCGTCATATTCCACGAGAAGACGCGATAAAATTGTCTGTTAGTCAATTCCAACAATTAGTAGAGGAAACATTCACTGCATTACTTCCAATTTATAAAATTATTCAAGAAAAATAAAATGGCCTATTCATTTTTGAAAATGTGGCATAAAAATCTTACAAGAAATTTATAAGGTTTAACAATTTTGGACGAGGTATTTATCCATTAACCGTTTCTGTAAATTGTAAGCTAAAGGACTGAAGCACTTTCTTTTGAGGTTGTTGAGGATTTTGCACAGCAAGAATTATCAATCACTTGTTGTGGCTAAAGTTTTTTCTATAGCCTTGAGCTATGTCAGTGTATATTATTGGAAAATCCAAAATCTGTGAACATTTTTAAAAAAATTGATATTGCTGTAGTTTATGCAGACAACTATAAATTAACACCATAATGCTAGTGAATTCTTAAGAAGAATTATTATTTTAACATATCATTATAAATAGTAAGCTAGCAAAATCCGCTTTGCTTTCAACGGGCACAAATATTCACAATCCATTATGTACATCTGTCCAGAAGGCAGGGCGGGTTTGTTTTTTTATAAAAAAAGCATGCTAGAGTATTCCCTAGCACACTATTTCCAAGCCAATGTTTAACGTCTTTGCTTTGGTACAACTTTGATTATCGTACCATCAACCGCTTCTTTTGCTTGCTTCACTACTGGATAGCTAACATATCCACTAGCATCTTCGAATTCACGGAAAATGGTTTTTTCCTCTGCTTGTGAAGGCACAATTTCTTTAAATCGACGATATTTTGCCAGCATCACTTCACGTTTAATGCCCTTTTCATACGCAAGTTCAATGCCTTCAAAAAATTTTACAACATCGACAATTTCTTCTGTTGACCAATCAATTGAAAACGGATAAGAATATTCCATTTGAACGTAACCACCTTTACATTAGTGTCCCCATTTTACCCGGATACTTTCCGCTTCTGCAACCATTCTTGTAATTAGCTCGTCCACCGTTGGGATATCATGGATCATGCCCGTCACTTGTCCTGCCCAACCAATACCAGCATCCTTTTCTCCATCGTAAATAAAACGTTTATTGGCACTGCCACTAATATAGTCTTTTAAAGCCTCATAAGTAGGCGTTTCACGCTCTATTTCTAAAATTTTTGCTGTGAAGTCACTCCGTAACGCGCGTGCAGGCGCCCCAATAGAGCGTTTAATCACCGTTGTATCTGCCTCAGAACTCGCGAGTAATGCGTCTTTATAGGCTTGCGAGGCATCCACACATTCCTTCGTCGCAATAAAGCGTGTGCCCATTTCAATGCCCTCTGCACCAAGTGCATGTGCGGCCATCCAACCCCGACCATCGCCAATGCCACCAGACGCAATCACAGGAATTTTTACACTATCGACCACTTGAGGTACGAGCACCATTGTCCCAACGTCATCACGCCCAAGATGGCCACCACCTTCTTGTCCAACAACCATCACTGCATCTGCCCCTAGTTCTTCAGCTTTCTGAGCCTGTCTACGGGCTGCAACAAGCACTAGCTTTTTAATGCCTGTTCCTGCAAGTAAATCAAAAATCGGTGCGGGATTACCGCCTGTCATTGTGACAACAGGTACATTTTCTTCAACAGCAACTCGCACCATATCTTCATAGCCTGTGCCATGCATTCCAATGGCAAAATTTACACCAAACGGCTTATCTGTTAATGTTCTTAGTTTTTGTATCTCTGCACGCAATAAGTCTGGGTCGCGTAAACTCATCGCCGTTATTTGCCCTAAACCGCCAGCATTTGACACAGCTGCTGCTAAATCAGCATATGCTAAATAGGCTAATCCCCCCTGGATTATTGGATATTTAATCTTTAATAGTTCGGTAATACGTGTCTCCCATTTCATCGAATCTCTCCTTTCGTTCCATACTATCTTCTCGTAATCACGAAAAAATCCTTTTATTTTTTTAATTAAAGTCTATTTTTTCATGTCGTTAGGTGCTATAATTCATTTGTTTTCTTAGATATTATAAAAGTGAGGTGGTACCTGCGTTGTCACAATTAGAGACTCCATTGTTCGACGTATTACTAAAACATCGGAACAGACATCCAATTCAGTTCCATATTCCAGGCCATAAGAAAGGGCACGGTATGGATCCTGCTTTCCGAGAATTCGTCGGCGACAACGTTTTATCAATTGATTTAATCAACATTGCTCCACTAGACGATTTACATTCACCAAAAGGTGCTATCAAGGATGCGCAAGCACTGGCAGCAGAAGCCTTTGGTGCTGATCATACATTCTTTTCCGTTCAAGGTACTAGTGGCGCCATTATGACGATGATACTGACCGTCGTCGGTCCAGGTGATAAAATTCTAGTACCACGGAATGTTCATAAATCCATTATGTCAGCGATTGTTTTCGCTGGTGCAATTCCTATTTTTATTCATCCTGAAGTAGATAGTGAATATGGCATTTCTCATGGTATTTCGGCGGAAGCTGTAGAAAAGGCTTTAAATGCTTATCCGGACGCCAAGGCTGTCCTTGTTATTAATCCAACTTATTACGGCTTCTCTGCGGATTTAAAACGCATTGTCGAAATTGTCCATCGCCGTAATATTCCAGTCGTTGTAGATGAAGCACATGGCGTGCACATTAAATTCCATGACGAGCTACCATACTCAGCAATGGAAGCAGGCGCGGATATGGCTGCAACAAGCGTACATAAGCTTGGAGGCTCCATGACGCAAACTTCAATTTTAAACGTACGTGAAGGACTAGTTTCAGCTAAGCGCGTACAAGCAGTCTTTTCTATGCTGACAACAACATCAACATCCTACCCATTACTTGCATCGCTCGACACAGCTCGTCGTCAGCTTGCAATTCATGGCTATGATTTAATTGGGGATGCACTACGTCTAGCAAAAGATGCGCGTAAACGCATTAACCAAATTCCACATTTAAAATGTGCAGGTAAGGAAAAGCTTCACTCGTCCGCAACATACGATATGGACCCACTAAAACTGTTAATTAGTGTAAAAGATTTAGGCATATCAGGGCACCAAGCTGAGGAATGGCTTCGTCACAATGCAAATATTGAAGTAGAGTTATCGGACTTATACAATATTTTATGTTTAGTGACATTAGCAGATACGAAAAAAGAAATTAATCTTCTCATCAATGCTTTAAGCCGTATGTCAAAAGCTTTTGATTCAGAAGCTGCTGTTACTGAAACAGTTGTCAATGTACCTGAAATTCCAGCACTTGCAATGTCACCTCGTGATGCTTTTTATGCAGATACAGAAGTAGTCCCTCTTGCAGAAGCAGACAATTGTATTTGCGCTGAATTTATTATGGTCTACCCACCTGGAATACCTATTTTTATTCCCGGGGAAATAATTACACAAGAAAATATTCGTTATATTCAAATGAATATTGAAGCTGGTTTACCAGTTCAAGGACCCGAAGATACAACATTACAAACAATTCGTGTTATTAAAGAACGCAGAGCAATTATTTAAAAAACAAAGCTACCTCTTCATTTTAGAAGGGGTAGCTTTTTATAGTTGAATCATACAGTTGTAAGCATTCTTACATAAAATACCTTTATTTTACAAACCTAAAATCCCCATTCTTTTTCTATCCCTATATTTACACTCTTTCATTCTATTAGTTAAATTCTATTGCATTGCTTTCATCAAATTGAAAAAGATTGTATTAATAATTGTATAAAGCAAAAAAATAGCTTATGTGCTGTCCTTTACTTACAATATTTATAAAGGGAGTGAATTGTATGAATACATGGGATGAACGCTTTAACACAATTGAATACGTCTATGGCGAACAGCCAAATGCGTTTATAGAAAACTATGTAGAATTTTTAGAGGGGTATGTTAATGTTGCCGCATATGCTGAAGGAGAAGGTAGAAATGCCGTTTATTTAGCTTCTAAAGGGCATGTGGTAACGGCTTTTGATTATGCAAAAAGCGGTCTTGAAAAAACAGCACAGTTAGCAAAAAAGCATGGCGTTACTGTCAACACACAACTGCAAGATTTACTGCAAGATGAACTACCAGTAGAAACATTTGACGCTGCCGTGATGGTATTTGGTCATTTTCCCGCAGAACAGCAACATGCCGTTTTTCAACGCATCGTCAATTCGGTTAAACCCGGCGGTCGTATTATGATGGAATTATATTCCACGTCTCAATTATCCTATGCAACAGGCGGTCCACAAAATATTAATTTCCTATATAATCCAGCATCGGTGCTTACGTGGTGTCAGCCCTATAAAATTATTCATTTCTTTACCGGTGAACAAATACGCCATGAAGGTACTCTACACACAGGACTTGCACATACCATTCAATTAATCATTGAAAAAAGTTAACTATGCTTGTGTCAAGCGAAAATGCTAGCACCCTTTACAAGCCCATTATGCCTTGTAAAGGGCTTTCTTTTATAAAAATAGATAGACAAAGAGTGGACAGAGAAAAGCTCCTATAATCGCTGTTAACCCCATAGAAAGCGAACCAACCGATAATTCTTGCTCACCATACTCTCTTAGTTTTACAAGCCCAACACCGTGCGAGGCACTTCCTACTGCTACACCTCTACTGACAGCAGAATCAATCTTTCCATATTTCAATACGAATGGCCCAATAATAGCGCCAACAAAACCTGCAATCATAACAAAAACCGCCGTTAAAGGAGGAATTCCGCCAATTGTTTCACTTACCTGCATGCCAACAGGCGTTGTTAAAGATTTAGGTAACGCCGTCAGCATCCAACTTTCTTTAACACCGATCCATTTGAGCATAACAAAAATGGTTACTAATCCAGTTATCATCGCTAATATGATACCGGATAAAATAGAAACTTTATATTTCATAATGATGGCTCTCTGATTATAAAGCGGGTAGGCAAGTGCAACAACAGCTGGCCCCAACATTTTTTGTAGCCATTCTCCTCCTACCATATAGGTTGAATATGGAATATTAAAAACAAGTAAGATAGCTGCACTGACAATAGTTGTCGTCACTAATGGAATTATTAATGGATGGGGAAACCGTTGATACAGCTTTGTAAATAATATAAACAGTCCAATTGTACCAAGTACAACAATAAGTTCAATCAACAAATAATTCTCCCTTCCCCTCTTCAATAGTTACTGCTTGTTCTTTCTTCGCTACTTCTCTTTTTTCAATCAGTTGGGTGAGTATTCCCGTTACATAAATAGCTATTAATGTACTAGCAATAACCGCCAAAATAATCAGCAGACCCGTTGTTGACATCAGTTCTGGATAATCAATAATACCAACAGTTGCTGGAATAAAGAACAATGTTAAAACGCCAATTAAAAAGCCAGCACCATCTTGAATGTATTCTACTTTCATTAGTTTAAAATTGAGTAAAAGTGCCAATAACAGTAAGCCAATTACACTTCCTGGAAGCGGAATATGTAAGTAAGACACAATGCCCACACCGATGTAATAAAAAATATTAAGTATGCCAATTTGGACAATAATACGAACAACTCGCATCAATGTCATAGTAAAATTTTCGTTCATCATTTCGCCACCGTTCCCCCCCTGTTACGCTTATTCTACAACTGAAGGAATTTTCTGTCTATTACAATTTTAGAAAAATAATAGAAAAAAGAGTCAACCCAAACACGAATGAGTTGCTCCTTTGTGTACAAAATCCGCTTAACTGCGCACTTTTTCTATATTTACGCTATTGCAATAATTTAAATAAAAAGTACTAAATATAACGACATACTTGTCGCTCCCTATAAGGCGTGCCCAGAACCACCGTCAATATTTACAGCTGTTCCTGTTACATAACTTGCTGCTTCTGACACTAAGAAAGTAATGACATTAGCTGCTTCTTGCGTTTCCCCTACACGACCTAGCGGAATAGATTGACCAACTTTACGAGAGTAGTCATCCCACGAAAGGTCTTGTGCTTCTTTTTTCCATAAATTTTCAATTTGATCACTTCGAATTAAACCAATACACACTGAATTCACACGAATATTATCTTTTCCTAAATCTTTGCTCATGGCCTTCGTTAAAGCGAGCCCAGCTGCTCGACTAACAGTAGTAGGAAGTGAACTTGCAGGAGGCGTTTTAGCCATTACTGCCGTTACATTAACAATCGCACCGCCGCCTACCTTTCGCATATAAGGCACAGCATATTTAGAGCAATTGATAGCACCAAACACTTTTAAATCGATATCAGCTTGCCAAACTTCACTGCTGACCGTTTCAAACGGATTAGCTGACGCTGTGCCTGCGTTATTAATCACAATATCTACGCGTCCATAATGATCCACAGTACGTTCTATAAGCCTCTTACAGTCTTTTTCCTTCGTAATATCCGTCGGTACAATTAAGACTTCCTCGCCCGTTTCATTCTTAATGCATCCAGCGGCCACCTGTAGCTGTTTTTCACCACGTGCACTAATTACTACCTTTGCACCTTCTTTTACTAGCTGCATCGCCGTATAATAACCAATCCCTTTACTTGAACCAGTAATAATTGCTACTTTTCCCTTTAAGCCTAATTCCATTTCGCCCCACCTCTATGTTTTCAAATAGTTATTTACTAGTTTTACTGTATCAAAGTTAGTAAAATTATACAAAAAAACGACTATAAAGCGAACATGCTTTATAGTCGTTTTATATGTTCAATTATTTTTTCGCTACAATATGGATTGGGTTGCCTAGTAATACTTCAGCAGCTTCCATTGTAATTTCACCTAATGTTGGGTGAGCATGAATTGTTAACGCGATATCTTCAGCAGTCATACCGCCTTCGATTGCTAAGCCCATTTCAGCGATCATATCAGATGCACCAGCACCTACGATTTGAGCACCAATTAATAAGCCATCTTCTTTACGCGCAACTAGTTTCACGAAACCTTCTGTTTGGTTTAATGCAAGCGCACGGCCATTTGCTGCGAATGGGAATTTCGCTGCAGTATATTCAATACCTTCAGCTTTTGCTTGATCTTCGTTATAACCAACTGTTGCCATTTCTGGATCAGTGAAGCATACAGCAGGAACAGCTAGATAATCTACGATTGATTTCTCGCCAGCGATTGCTTCAGCAGCCACTTTACCTTCATAAGAGGCTTTGTGTGCAAGCTGAGGACCTGCTACGATATCACCAATTGCATAGATGTTCGGAATGTTTGTACGGCATTGTTTGTCAACTTTAATAAGGCCACGTTCACCGAATTCAATGCCAACACCTTCAAGACCCATTTCATCTGTATTTGGACGACGACCTACAGTTACTAATACATAATCAGCTTCAACTTTTTTCTCTTCTCCGCCAACTTCATACGTAACAACTACGCCGTTTTCTGTTTCTTCAACGCCTTTAGCAGATGCGTTTACTTCAATTTCAACGCCTTTCTTTTTAAGGCCTTTTTTCACGATTTGTGTCATTTGTTTTTCGAAACCAGCAAGAATATCTTTGCCACCTTCGATAATTGTTACTTGTGAACCTAGGTTTGCATAAGCTGAACCTAGCTCTGTTCCAATGTAACCTCCACCGATTACAACTAATTTACTAGGTACTTCTTGTAAAGAAAGTGCGCCAGTAGAGTTTAGTACACGCTCAGAGAATTTAAACGTTGGAATTTCGACTGGACGAGAACCTGTTGCAATAATAACATTGTTAAATGTATATGTTTGAGCAGATTCACCATTGATGATACGCACTGAATGAGCGTCAACGAAATACGCTTCACCTTGTACTATTTCAACTTTATTTCCTTTAAGTAAGCCTTCAACACCGCCAGTTAATTTCTTAACAACACTGTCTTTAAAAGCTTGCGCTTTTGAAAAGTCTAATTTCACATCAGAAGCGATGATACCCATGTCATCTGAATGTTTAGCATGCTCAAAGCGGTGACCCACTGAAATTAATGCTTTTGATGGAATACAACCTACGTTTAAGCACACACCACCAAGTACATTTTTTTCAACGATTGTTACTTTTTGGCCAGTTTGAGCTGCACGAATTGCTGCTACATATCCTCCAGGACCTGAACCAATGACAAGAGTATCTGTTTCGATTGGGAAATCTCCTACTACCATTTTTGTTACGCCTCCATTAATAATAATTCTGGCTCACTTAACAAACGCTTTAAGTGATTTAAAGCATTTTGCGCAGTGGCTCCATCGATCATGCGATGATCAAAGCTCAATGATAATGCTAACACAGGTGCAGCTACAATTTCACCATTTTTTATTACAGGTTTTTCAGAAATTCGACCAATACCTAAAATCGCTACTTCAGGGTGGTTAATTACTGGCGTAAACCATTGGCCACCTGCAGAACCGATATTCGTGATAGACATGGAAGCGCCCTTCATTTCATGCGGAGCAAGTTTACCATCTCGCGCTTTTGTCGCTAAGTCATTAATTTCATTTGAAACTGCAAATACTGATTTGCGATCTGCATGTTTAATAACTGGAACTAATAAACCTTTTTCTGTGTCTGCTGCAATACCGATATTGTAGTAGTGCTTTTGAATAATTTCTTGTGTTGCATCATCTAAAGAACGGTTAAATTCTGGGAATTCACGCAATGTTGAAATAAGCGCTTTTACTACGTATGGTAAATACGTTAATTTTACACCTTTTTCAGCAGCAATATCTTTGAATTTTTTGCGATGTGCTACAAGAGCTGTTACATCAACTTCATCCATTAGTGTAACATGAGGTGCTGTTTGTTTCGAGTGAACCATTGCCTTGGCAATCGCCTTGCGAATACCAGACATTTTTTCACGTGTTTCTGGGAAGTCTCCTTCAAGAACAACTGGCGCAGCTTGGGCAGTTTCTTGTTGAGCAACTGCTTCTTCATTTGCCACTGGAGCTTCTGCAGCTTGCACTGCTCCACCACCATTTAGGAAATTCTCAATATCTTCCTTTAGAATACGACCGTTTTTACCAGTACCTGACACTTCATGAATATTTACTTCATTGTCTCTTGCAAATTTACGAACAGAAGGCATTGCAATAATACGTTTTGTACTATCTGCTGTTTCTTGTTTTACAGCTACTTGCGCTGTTGCTGGAGCTTTTGGTGCTTCTTCTTTAGCAGGCGCTTTTGCTACATCCTGACCAGCTTCAGCCGTTGACTGAACTTGTGCCTCCGTTTTCGCCTCTGCATGATCGTCACCTTTAAGTTTTAAATCTTCGTAGCCTGGAGCATCTAAACGGATTAATACATCGCCAACAACAGCAACTGTACCTTCTCCTACTAAGATTTCCTCTACTTTCCCTTCAACTGGTGAAGGAATTTCTACAACTGCTTTATCGTTTTGTACTTCACAAAGAATATCGTCTTCTTTGACAGTATCCCCAGCTTTAACGAACCATTTTACAATTTCGCCTTCGTGAATACCCTCGCCAATATCCGGTAATCTGAATTCAAATGCCATGTGTACCCATCCTTTCTCTTTGCTTTTCTTCAAATATGCAAACTACATTAGAATGTTAAGACTTTTTTCGCTGTTTCCATTACATCTTTATAGTTCGGTAACCAAACACCTTCAGCTTGTGGGAATGGGTACACTGTATCCGGTGCTGCTACTCGAAGTACAGGTGCTTCTAAACTCAAGATAGCTCGTTCTGTAATTTCAGCGACAACATTCGCAGCAATACCTGCTTGTTTTTGTGCCTCTTGAACAACGATTGCTCGGCCTGTTTTCTCAACTGACGCAATGATTGTTTCAATATCGATTGGTTGAATTGTACGTAAATCAATAACTTCTACAGAATGCCCTTCTTTTTCAAGTTCTTCTGCTGCTTTTAAGCTTTCATGTACCATTAAGCCATATGCAATAATTGTTAGATCTTTACCTTCACGTTTTACATCTGCCTTACCTAATGGAATTTCATATGCTTCCTCAGGTACTTCTTCGCGGAATGAGCGATATAATTTTAAATGCTCTAAGAAAATGACTGGATTGTCATTGCGAATAGAAGAAATAAGTAATCCTTTAGCATCGTAAGGTGTTGATGGTACAACGACTGTTAAGCCCGGCTGTGCCGTCATTAAACTTTCTAAGCTATCTGAGTGCATTTCTGGTGTATGCACACCGCCACCAAATGGAGAACGGATTGTAACAGGTGCGTTATATACACCACCGCTACGGTAGCTTAAACGAGCTAATTGTCCACTGATTGAATCCATCACTTCATAGACGAAGCCGAAAAACTGAATTTCTGGAACTGGTCGGAAACCTTGAAGCGAAAGACCAATTGCTAAGCCACCAATACCTGACTCTGCTAATGGTGTATCGAATACACGATCTACACCAAATTCTTTTTGTAGGCCTTCAGTTGCACGGAAAACCCCACCGTTGACGCCTATATCTTCCCCGAATAACAGAACGTTTTCATCATTCTTTAATTCTGTGCGAAGCGCATCTGTAATTGCTTGAATCATCGTCATTTGTGCCATAGCTTATTTCGACTCCTTCTCTTTGTAGATTTCATACTGTTCTTTTAAATTCGAAGGCATTTCGCCTTTGTACATATTTTCCATTAACTGTGTTACTTTTTGCTTTGGTGCAGCATCGGCTTTTTTAATTGCGTCTTTAATTTCTTCTTTCGCACGCTCAATAACAGCCTCTTCTTTTTTCTCATCCCATAGTCCTTTACCCTCAAGGTATTTACGGAAACGAACTAACGGGTCTTTTTGAGCCCACTCGTTATCCGTGTCAGACGTACGGTAACGTGTTGGATCATCCCCCGCCATTGTATGTGGACCATAACGGTAACACATTGTTTCGATAAACGTTGGACCCTCACCATTGATTGCGCGCTCACGTGCATCACGAGTAGCAACGTACACTGCAAGTGCATCCATACCATCTACTAAAATACTTGGGATACCTGCTGCAACACCTTTTTGTGCAATTGTTTTTGCAGCTGTTTGTAATTCACGCGGTGTAGAAATTGCGAATTGGTTATTTTGTACGATGAAAATGGCAGGTGATTTAAATGCACCAGCAAAGTTCATTCCTTCGTAGAAATCACCTTGTGATGACCCACCATCACCTGTATAAGTAACTGCTACAGCTTTTTTACCTCGTTTTTGCATACCAAGTGCCACCCCAGCAGCTTGGATAAATTGTGCACCAATAATGATTTGTGGTGGTAAAACATTAACACCTTCTGGGATTTGATTGCCCTCGAAGTGACCACGTGAGAATAAAAATGCTTTATCTAACGGTAAACCATGCCATACAATTTGTGGTACATCACGGTAACCTGGTAAAATCCAATCTTCTTTTTCTAATGCAAAGTGAGAAGCAAGTTGTGAAGCTTCCTGACCAGCTGTTGGTGCGTAGAAGCCTAATCGACCTTGACGGTTAAGAGAAATGGAACGTTGATCTAAAATACGTGTATAAACCATACGCGTCATTAACTCAACTAACTCTTCATCTGCTAATTTCGGATCTGCCTCTTCATTTATAATTTCGCCTTCTTCGTTCAAAATTTGAAACATTTCAAACTTTTCTTCGATTTCAGTTAGCGTTTGTTGTGGATCAAAAATATTATTGTTTTTTTTGCTCATTTGTCACATCTCCCTTTCAACTGTATTAAAATAAATCACTTTCAAACTAGTACAACTTATTCTTAGGACTCAGTATACTGAATAAAATACAGTCGGTCAATCATATATTACGCCTTATACCAAAGAATTTTTCTACAAAAACGTTAAGAGTAGACTGTCCTATACTGTATCACTAATAATAAAAATCTGTATTACAACAACTTCCTTTAAGCGCTCAAACATTACGTTTCTCTAAATAATGACCAATAGTAGAATACCCCAGTTTTCTGTAATCTAATAGCTACACAAAAATTTTTTAAGTTTATTCAAATAAAGTCTTTTTTCATGTGCATGTTTTAATGCGTGATGTATACTTATAAATAAGGTAATACAAAGATTGAAAGGAAGATTCTCACATGATTTTAATGGATGATATAATTCGCGAAGGCCATCCGACACTCCGCACTAAAACAGAGGAAGTTCAATTTCCTTTAACTGATGAAATAAAACAGCTTGCTACAGATATGCTACAGTTTTTAATTAACAGTCAAGATCCTGAAATTGCCGATAAATATGATTTACGCAGCGGGATTGGATTAGCTGCTAACCAAGTAAATAGTCTACACCGCATGTTTGCCCTTCACTTAAAAGATGACAAAGGAGAACAATTGAGCTTTATCGCAATCAATCCGAAAATTGTTAGCCACTCTGTTGAAAATACCTATTTGCCAACTGGCGAAGGTTGCTTATCTGTTGATCGCAATGTCCCTGGGTATGTGCCACGTCACGCACGTATAACCGTGAAATTTAAAACAATGGACGGCGAAGAGAAAAAAATGCGTCTAACTGGCTTGCCAGCTATCGCCTTCCAGCATGAATTAGATCATTTAAACGGCATTATGTTTTATGATCGCATCAATGAAAAAAATCCATTTGCTGAAATTCCAGACGCTGTTCCATACGAACGCGACTAAGACTCACTAGTAGCTGCGACGGATGCTTTCCGCTGGCGCACACGTAAGCGCCTACCATCGCTGTCGCGCGGTCTGTTGCGTCTTACATTGCTTGCGTTCCCCCAGGAGTCTACGTGGATTTTTACTTGGCAAGTCATAAATACATGGCTAGCACGGAAATTGAATTAGTGCCTGACACTTACTCTTATATGCATAGCAAAAAGTGTTAGATTGATTGCAGTCAATCTAACACTTTTTCGCTTTTATTCTATCTGCTATCTTTTAAACTAATCGCGCATTAATCGTCTCAATTAATGCCGGCAGTTCACGCATTGTTTGAATCGTATAGTGTGCACCCGTTTGTTCAAAAATAGCTTTTGTTTTTTCAATAACGGCTTGTTGCTCTTCATCAGATAGACTCATAAATTCTTGTTCCGTTAAACCCATTTCAGAACTTCCGACTATAACGCCAACAGCCCAAACTCCGGCATTTAATGCCTCTTGTATATCTGACGTAGTATCCCCGACTTTAACGACTTGCTTCGTCGCTTTCACGCCAAGTTCTTCTAAATTTCTGAAAATCATATATGGATAGGGACGTCCCTTATCTCCTATATCAGTCGGTGTAACTAAAAAATCAGGCTTGTATCCTTTCTCAGCAGCGTGATGTGTCACGACTTCCATCATAGCGGCAGTATAGCCTGTTGTGGAGCCAATGCGTATTCCGGCTTGTCTTAATTGTTGAACCGTTTCTTTCACATGTGGAATCGGGTCCGTATACTTAGCAAGCGATGCCATTAATTTCGTTTCAAACTGCGAATACAGTGCCTGTACATCTTGTTCTGTAAATGAACGGCCATACACACGTGCCCATGCTTCACTCACTCTTGGCATCTCAAGCATCGTCCGAATATGGTCAATTTTCAACATGCCCATCGGTTTGCGTGCTTCTTCTAGTGTCACCGCAACACCTGCATCTTCAAAAATAGTAAGAAATACATTGACAGGTGCAAAACAACCAAAGTCAACCGCTGTACCTGCCCAATCAAAAATTACCGCTTCAATTTTCATTATTTTTCACCGCCATATAGTTTTCAATAACATTACATAATGTAGTCATATCTTCCTCATGAACATCCCCTATATTACCGATTCGGAATGTATCAAATTCAGTTAGCTTTCCAGGATAAATAACAAAGCCTGCTTGTTTCATTTCATGATAGAAATGCTCGAAAGAAAATCCTTCATATGGATATAAAAACGTCGTGATAATCGGTGATTGCATTTCCGCTGAAATATAAGCTTCAAAACCACAGCGTGATAATCTTTCACGCAATAGTTGATTATTTTTAGCATATCGTGTGTAGCGTGCCGCAACGCCACCTTCTTCAGCAAGTTCCTCCAACGCCTTTGCAAAGGCCGCTACAACATGTGTTGGTGATGTAAAACGCCATTTCCCGTCTTCACTCATCACTTCCCATTGTTTGTATAAATCTAATGCTACACTCTTGGCTTGTCCTTTACATTTTTCTAACGCTTCTATTTTCGCAACAACAAATCCAAAACCTGGCACGCCTTGAATACATTTGTTAGCACTACTGATTAAAAAATCAATTTGCATATTCGATAAATCCATTGGCACGCCACCAAAGCTACTCATTGCATCTACAATAAATGTTTTATTAAACGATTTTACAACTTTGCCTATTTCATCAATAGGATTTAATATCCCCGTTGTCGTCTCACAATGGACAATCGCGACATGCGTAATAGCAACATCTTTTTCAAGTATAGCTTGTACTTCTAAAGGTGATGGTTGCTCATGATACGGTACACTGTAAACAACATGCTGTAATTGAAGGACTGTTGCCATTTCTACGATTCGTTCCCCGTACGCTCCATTTGTAATAATGAGTACCTTATCTGCATTTCCAATAGCAGTTGTCAGAACCGATTCAACGACAAAGCTCCCACTTCCTTGCATTAAAATAGCTGTATAGTCTGTTTCATCAACCTGCGCTATCGCCACTAACTGTTTGCGTATTTCTTGTGTAACTTGCTTGTAGTCGTCATCCCATGTACAGCGATCCACTAGCATCTCTTTTTTTACTGCTTCTGTAGTTGTTAGTGGACCGGGAGTTAATAATTTGTAGGTATTCATATTGTTAGGCTCCTTTATTGTTGTGCTTCTTTAAAGAATGTTTGATGTTTTTCTAATAAATCGACAGTTAAAGTCGTATCCCATTTTTTTAAGTATTTTGGAACATATTTTTCCTCTACTTGCTCGCCTTCATAAAGTGCTACAGGATATTGTTTTAACAAATCTGCTCGCGCCTCAGTCGCAATGACCTTTGCTATTTCACTCGCCAATGCCTCGTCCCCTTCTTTATCTACAACGGCAACAGATTCTGTTAACGTGAAGTTACCTTCCGTTGGGTCAATATAGTCGATTGGTAAGCCCTCATTTTTGGCATCAATTGCTTGAATACGTAAGCCAAACCCTGCTGCGACTTCTCCTGTTTTCACCTTTTTAATAGGGCCAGAACCAGAACTTTCAATATGCGGTCCAGCATTTTTAATTAAATCTGCTAATACTTGCTTTCCTTCTTTTTCGCCATATTCACTCATAATCGCCTGTACTAATAGCCAGCCAGTAGAGGAGTCTAAAATATTTGGAAAAGAAACTAAATCTTTATATTCTGGCTTCGTTAAATCTTTAATTGTTTGTGGCACAGGTAGCCCTTTTTGCGCCAATAAATCTGTATTGATAAAAATAGACCCGACATTCCCTAAAATCGGTAATGCATAAGTTGAACCACCATCTAACGGCTTTAACTCAGAAGTTAGTTCAACAAACATTGATTTAGATGTTTGAGCACTTTCGATAAAGTAAGAAGCCATTGTTACCACATCCGCTTCAATATCCTTACCCTCTGCCATCATTTTCCCACCTAATTCAGATGTACCGAATGATTGGATAATATACTTTCCTTCATACCCCTTTTTATCGAGTGTGGTTTGCATTACTTCAATTGCTTCATCATCAGCATTAGAATAGATAATAACTTGATCCTTCGTATCAGCCTCCGCACCTCCACACGCTGCTAATACAATTGCAGAACTAACCGTTCCAAACATCATGACTGTCGACTTTTTCATCATTACATCTCCTTAAACTTTTCTTTATTTGTTGTTATATAGTCACAACCTAATTTCACAATGAGGTTTGTACATAAAATAAAAATTGAGAGAACAAAAATATCCGTATACTTCGCAAAATGCTGCAATTCTTTAATGCGCGTTGAGACAAGCATCGTTTTCGTACTGACAAGGAAAATTACACCACTAACTGTCACCATGGCATTTAAAAAATAGTAGCTAAACATTTGAAAAATAGTAGGTCTTATATTCGGCAAAATAACGCGAATGACCGTTTGAAGCCAAGAGTCCTTTAATAACTCTCCCGTCACTTCCCATGTTGGGTCCATTTTTTGCAAAGAGTTTTTCGCCATTAAATACGGTGTTGTAAAGAAATGGACAACCGTATAGGCAATAATGATAAAGAAGGTCCCTTTAAGCGAACTCCCATTGAAGAAAAATAAATAAGAAAGACCGAGTACCATACCTGGCACTGTATTGGTAATCATTGACGCAAAATCTAATGTACTTCTCCCTTTTAACGGTGTTCTGACATTTAGAAGTGCTGAAACAAACGCGATGCCCACACCTAAAATTGCTGTAAAAAAGGCAACAATAAGAGAATTCATATAAACCCTTGTTAAATTTTTTTCTGCTAAAACATTTTGTACATGTTCCAATGTGAAACTAAAGTCATATGGATAGCCCTTAGTAAACGGCACGATAAACATTGTTGAGAAGATGATAAAAATCGTACTTACGCATACTAACGATAGCACTGTAAATATACTGTCTCGAAGACGATGCACGACTAGAGCACTTTGACTGACATGCTTATATTGAAAATTAAATCGATCTAGCACGCTTAGCATCACGATGCCAAGTACAGCAGGTACAAGCATAAGTACGGAAATTACCGCCCCTTGCTCAAATCGCACAATAGAGCCAAGCATCGCTTGATATAGCTCTGTTGCAATCACTTTATAACCCCCACCTACCGAAGCAGGGATACCAAAATCGGTAAAACTTAAAATAAACGTTAAAATAAATGCTCCACCAATTGTTCCTATCATAGGTCGAAATACGGTATGGTAAAATCGACGTGATGGTCTATCATGCATTAGCATCGAGACAAGCAAAAAGCGTTTATCAATGTACTGCATGGAATTTTGCATTAAAATAAATGCAACAGGCAATGTGTAAAGCACATACCCAATCAACAAGCCATTAAATCCATAAATTGTCACTAAGGGCTTCCCCAGAAGTTTTGTTATAATTCCTTGATTGCCAAATGTGTAAAGCAATACAAAACCATAGGTAATTGTCGGCAAGAGCATCGGCAATGTTACCCCGATATGTACAAGCTTTTTTAAATGTTGATTCATCGTCGTAAAATGCATGGCATAGGCAAGAGCAAACGCTAAACAAGTAGTAATAACGGCAGCGACAAATGACACTTGGAAACTATTAAGAAACGCTTCCCGAATTTCAACGCTCTGTAATGCTTCTACATAGTTTTGAATCGTTACGCTATTGCCTTTTTTCAAAGACTGCCAAAACATATAAAGTAATGGCACAATTAAAAAGAACAGAAAAAAGAAGACAATTGGCAGAAAGAGAATTTTCACCATTTTATTCGTTTTAAGCATAGGATTCTCCAAACAGTTGATAGATGTTATGACGTTTAATATGAAGTTGCTTTAATATAAAGTCTTCCACAAATTGATTTTTTGGTGTTTTCAATATTTCGTGAGGTGTGCCATATTGTGAGACAGTTCCCTCATTAATGATGAGTACTTTATCTGATAATGTGAGCGCCTCCTCAGGATCATGTGTCACAATAATAGTTGTTAATTTAAATTGGCGAGCAATTGATTTAATGCGCTCCTTAATGGATTCTTTAATCACACCATCTAGCGCACTTAACGGTTCATCTAGCAATAAAATTTTCGGCTGCATAACAAGCGTTCTAGCAATAGAGACACGTTGTTTCTGTCCACCAGATAATTCGTGAATCTTTTTATGTAAATGTGGAGCGAGTTCTAAGAAATCCACATACTCCTGAATCTCAGCTTTTGACATTTGCTGTTTTTTATTTTTCAAGCCATAGACGATATTGTCGTAAGCATTCAAATGTGGGAACAACGCGAAATCTTGGAAAACGATATTAAATCCTCTATCCTGCATCGATTGTTTCGATATATCTTGTCCATTGTAAAAAAGTTGTCCATCTGTTTGTTCTGTGAGACCTAAAACAATGTTGAGTAATGTCGTTTTCCCACAACCACTCGGCCCCAATAACGAAACAATTTCACCAGAATCTATCGTTAAATTTATATCTCTTAAAACATTTTTATTTTTATAACTTTTTGAAATATTTTTTAGTTCTAACAAATTGCTCACTCCTTTTGAGTTGTTAACCACAGTATAGAGACAATTTGTAAAGGGAAATCACATGTTTGTGTAAATGTTGAGTAAATTCTGACTAACTGTTGACAAACTTATTACTACTTTGAGTAAATAACAATAAGAGGTGATGTAATGTATACAGTAGAAAGGCAACAACATATTTTGCAATTCATTCGGAATAACAAGGTAGTAAAATTAGTAACCCTGACAAAAGAATTCAATGTATCGATGGAAACTATTCGAAGAGATATTCAACAACTTGTGCAAGAGAAGAAGATCGAGAAGTTTTATGGGGGTGTAAAATATATTGAACCCGTTGAAGGATTAATGGACAATCGATTAACACAGCAGTTAACAGAAAAAATCGCCATTGCCAAAGCTTGTGCTTCTTTAGTTAATAATGGTGACTGCATTTTTATCGATAGTGGCTCAACAACTTATCAAATGACACCATTTCTACTAGGCAAGGAGAAACTAACAGTCGTGACGAACTCTCTTCCTGTAGCATTTGATTTAATTGGTTCTAATATTGAAGTGATGATTATCGGCGGAAGAGTGCGACATTCGGAAAAATCGGTCACTTCAAATGACTTTCTTTTCCACTTCGACCATCTCAATATTAATAAGGCATTTATATGCGCTAGTGGCGTGACATTAGAAAAAGGAATATCCGATTTTAGTTTAGAAGAAGCGATGACGAGGAAACAGCTTATTAATATTTCGCAGACAGTTTATGTTGCAACTGATTCTACCAAATTCAATAAAGATGTGGCTATTCAAGTATGCCCGCTAGAAGAGGTCGATATGATCCTTACTGATAACGGACTGCCCAAAGAAACATTACATCAATTCACGGAGGCAGGCATTCAGCTGAAGGTTGTTGATATCTAAAGCATTGTTTGAGTAAATTGTTTGAGTGACTGGCACCGATAATACGTAAAAAACCCACTTCTCGTGGGTTTTCCTTTTAATATTCAAAATTGTTTGAGTGACTGGCACTTAAATAATTTTTAAATAGCGCATCGCTTTCGCAAGTCCGTCCGCATCTACATGATCGGTAATATGTGTCGCGACCGCCTTTACTTTTTCATGTCCATTTCCCATTGCCACGCTCGTACCAACAGCCTCTAACATTTCAATATCATTCATACCATCACCAAAAGCAATGGCATCCTCTAACGTTAAGCCCATTTTCGCGAGCACTTTTTCGATTCCAGCAGCCTTGGAACCTCCTTTAGGTAAAATATCACAAGAATATTCATGCCAGCGCACGAACTGGACATTTGGAAATGCCTCATCATACAAATGTTCATCTTTCTCTTCCATAAAGATGAGTGTTTGATAAACATCGTGCTGCATATAATAAGATGAGTCTAATTCTGGGTACGGGTATTTTAACGTGTTTAAACTTTCGGATACCTTGTTATGCCCTCCAACTGACGCAATCATTCGCTTGTCATCTAAAAAAACAACGGGTTCATTGCGAGCTTCTCCAAAGGCAATAATTTTCGCTAATTCTTCTTTTTCCACACCATTTGCGTAGACAACCTCGCCTTGATAAACGACGTACTGTCCATTAAAAGTCACATATGTGTCAATATCAAGCTCTTCTAGTAATGGTTCAATCATAAATGGTGCACGTCCAGTAGCAATTGCAAGCTCATATCCTTTACGACGTGCTTCTAATAGCGCTTCTTTCGCAGAAGCAGGCAATACTTTTTCACTGTTATAGAGCGTTCCATCTACATCAAAAAATAAAATTTTTTTCATCCTATAATCCCTCTCTTTATGTATGATGTTGCAAAGGCTAAATCCTTTACACAGGCATTGTTTTTAATTATAATGATCCTAAGGAGTGATGTGCCATGCTGAAGAAACTAAAGCGAAAATTGTTGAAGCGACTTCGTGGCGTACTCGGAAAAAAATCAATTGCCTAACATTTGCCCTTCATTATTTGAAGGGCTTTTCTTTATTTTAGAGTAGCTGCGTGATAATATAAAGGAAATGCATTTATTTGACTATGCGCAACCACTGTCTCATTGCTTTTCATGAAAAGTGCAAGATAAAAGTATTGAGATACAAGAAATTCAAACGCTCATTTCTTTATTCGTCTAAAGTATACTAGAAATTCGCGATTTTTTCTTGTAGTACGTGTGTGGTAATAGCCAAATGTGCAATAATAATGTACGCAATCAAAGGAGAGCAAACTATGATTTACAAAGTTTATTATCAAGAAAAAGCAAATGAGATTCCAGTTCGCGAAAACACTAAAAGTCTATACCTTGAAGCTGCTTCAGAACGTGAAGTACGTCAAAAGTTACAAGACCGTCATTACAACATTGAGTTCATTCAACTGCTTGAAGGTAACTATTTAGAGTACGAACAAGCAAGTCCGAACTTCGTCTTGGAGGAAATTTAACAAACATGAAGTTTGTTAAAAATGACCAAGCAGCTGTTTTCGCGCTCGGCGGACTGGGCGAAATCGGCAAAAATACTTACGGTGTTCAATTTCAAGATGAAATCATCTTAATTGATGCCGGTATAAAATTTCCAGAAGACGATTTACTCGGGATTGACTATGTTATTCCAGATTACACGTATTTAGTACGAAACGTAGATAAAATTAAAGGGCTATTTATTACGCACGGACACGAAGACCATATTGGTGGTATCCCTTATTTACTACGTCAAGTAAATGTTCCTGTTTATGGAGGTAAGCTTGCACTTGGCTTATTGCGCAATAAACTAGAAGAGCATGGTTTACTACGTACAACAAAACTAATCGAAATTAAAGAAGAAGATATTATTAAATTTAGAAAGACATCTGTCAGCTTCTTTAGAACAACGCATAGTATTCCAGATGCTTACGGTATCGTCGTTAAAACACCTCCAGGCAATATCGTGCATACAGGTGACTTTAAATTCGACTTTACACCTGTAGGAGAGCCTGCAAACTTAACAAAAATGGCTGAAATCGGACGTGACGGCGTTCTTTGCCTATTATCTGATAGTACGAATGCTGAAAAACCAAATTTCACAATGTCTGAACGTACAGTTGGAAAAAGTATCGATGAAATCTTCCGCAAGGTAGATAGTCGTATTATTTTCGCAACATTTGCATCCAATATTCACCGCTTACAACAAGCAACAGATGCTGCCATTAAATACGGACGGAAAATCGCTGTATTCGGTCGATCTATGGATAATGCCATTACAATTGGCCGTGAGCTAGGCTACATCAACGCACCAAAAGATACTTTTATTGATGCGCAAAGCATTAACCGTTTACCTGCCAATGAAGTAATGATTTTATGTACAGGCTCACAAGGTGAACCAATGGCAGCACTATCTCGTATTGCCAATGGTACACACCGTCAAATTCAAATCCAGCCTGGCGATACAGTTGTCTTCTCTTCTTCACCAGTACCAGGGAATACGGTTAGCGTAAATAAAATTATCAACTTACTGTTCCGTGCTGGTGCAGAAGTTATTCATGGTGCATTAAATAATATCCATACTTCTGGTCACGGTTCACAAGAAGAACAAAAGCTTATGCTACGACTGATGAAGCCAAAATTCTTTATGCCTATTCACGGTGAATTCCGTATGCTAAAAATGCATACGCATTTAGCAGAAGATTGTGATGTTCCACTGGAAAATACATTCGTCATGGAAAATGGTGATGTTCTGGCATTAAGTGCAAATGAAGCACATGTGGCAGGTCGCATCCCTTCTGGTGATGTCTATATTGACGGTAATGGTATAGGAGACATCGGTAATATTGTCTTACGTGATCGTCGCATCCTTTCTGAAGAAGGTTTAGTCATTGTTGTTGTCAGTGTTGATATGGAAAACCAAAAAATCGTTTCAGGGCCTGATATTATTTCACGAGGGTTTGTCTATATGCGTGAATCTGGCACAATGATTAACGAAGCACAAAAAATGCTAAATCGTCATCTAAATGAAACAATCCAAGGTAAAACACCTCAATGGACAGAACTTAAAAATGAAATCACTGATGTTTTAGGACCTTATTTATTTGAGAAAACAAAACGTCGTCCAATGATATTACCAATTATTATGGAAGTATAATCTTCTATATTAAGAAGCTACGCACTATTCGCGTAGCTTCTTTTTTTGCATAGAAACTCTATTTTTCTTCCATAAAGTAATATCCTTGTTCAAGCCTCCTCTATGGATGGAGTTGAATAATTAAATCAGGACATCTCCCATTACTCTTTGTGGCAAAATAATCCGTCTTTATCATTTTTGTTCTGATAGCGCTTATTTTGTCCCACGTTTAAAAATGTTAAATGTGATTTCATAAATTTTTAAAATTTTGAAACCTCCGCCAACATTTTACGTATATAGTAATATCCTCTTGAAAAAGTGCACCATCTCTTTTCAAAAACAAATACAAAAAAATAGAATTATCCACAATAACAAAACTGTGAACAATTCTATTTCAACAATTAAAACTGAAAGTATTTATCCAATACATAGACGACCCATTGACACCCCGGCTGCAGACGAATATTTTCAATTAAACCTTTGATAATCGCTTGACTATATGTTGTATGCTCAACCTGATTTTTTAAAAGCTCCAAAGATTCCCGCTCAATAGACGGCTCTAAGTTATGAATATTTTGATCAATTAACTGTAATAGCGATTCCTGCGTTATTTCTTGATCACATGGTCTTGCTACTAATTGAGCAAGTTCTTCGGTAATAAAAGGAATTGTCGTATGTCGAGCAATTATATCGGTCTTTTCCGCTAAAGATTGCGCCAACTGATCTAGGTCGAGCGGTAAATCAGAAAATATAAATAGCTCGGCATAACTTTTCATAAACCCTTTTACACAATACATAACATCGTACTTTGTCTCTTGTAGCTCTTCCCGATACAACTGTTCAAGCATTTGGACTATAGACTTCGACATATCTGCTTCATAGGCACTCACTTTGAGAAACAACTCTTTATTTGTAAGAAAAACCTTTTCATTAAAAAAAACACGTGACGATGCTGCATGTTTTTTGAATGCTTGAAAAATATTTTTGTAGAAATCAACCAGCATGACATCTTTTTTATTCGAATTTCTGACTACGTGGTCAATGTCTGCAATAAATTGCTGTAAGTAGTAGTCAACCATTGAGAAAAGAAGCTCATCTTTTGTTTTAAAAGACAAATAAAATGCCCCTTTAGAAATCCCACAGCGTTCCGTAATTTGCTGTACAGATGTTGCTTCAAAGCCTTGTTCAGAGAACAGTTCTAATGCTTTCTCCATAATTAATTGCTTTTTTAACATATTTTTAAATCTCTCCTAATGCATTTCGTTGACAAATGACTGATTAGTCATTAGTATAAATAATTGAATCTAGTAAGTCAATAAAGGGTAGGTGTGAAGGTGAAAGGTTTAGTTAATTTTGTATTGAAAAACAAATTGGCAGTGTGGTTATTAACAATTATCATCACTGTCTCAGGGATTTATTCAGGTACAAGAATGAAAATGGAATCAATCCCTGATATATCGATTCCATACTTAATTGTAATGGGCGTGTATCCAGGTGCCACGCCTGAACAAGTCATGAATGAACTTTCTATTCCATTTGAAAAATCCATTGAAAGTTTAGAGGATGTTAAAGCCGTTTATTCCACTTCCTCTTCAAACGTTGCCCAAGTGCAAGTCGAATATGACTATGGCATTGATATGGATGAAAAGAAACGTCAGTTAGAATCCGCTCTCGATAATGTAAAACTGCCTGAAGGCGCGCAAGAACCAACAATCATGGCCATTAGTATGAACATGATGCCGGTTGTCGCATTATCTGTGAGTAGTTCGAAGGAAGACATTGTTGACCTAACATCAACAGTAGAAGATTTATTACTTCCTAAAATCGAAAAAATCGACGGTGTTGCGTCAGCAACGATTACTGGTCAACACATTGAAGAAGTTTCGTTTAAATATGACGAAGAAAAAATGGCTGCTCTTGGCTTAACTGAAGATGCAGTCAAACAAATGATTCAAGCAAGTGATATGTCATTATCACTTGGTTTATATCAATTTACGGTTGGTGAACAAGCGGTTTCCGTAGATGGTAAAGTTAAATCTATCGATGAATTAAAAGATTTATTAATACCTGTCACACCTTCAGCTACACAACCTTCTCCTTTCGTTCGTTTAGGCGACATTGCTACGATTGAAGTTGAAGGTAAAGTACAATCTGTATCTCGTACAAATGGTAAAGATGCCATTGCAATTCAAATCGTAAAAAGTCAAGATGCAAATACAGTAACGGTTGTCAATGCAGTAAAAGAGCTGATTAAAGATGAAGAAAAAAGAATTGACGGCTTAAAAATTGATATTTCACTTGACCAAGGTGCTCCAATTGAAGATTCAGTCTTCACAATGATCGAAAAAGCGGTATTCGGTGGCGCAATCGCGGTTTTAATTATCTTATTATTCTTACGCGATTTCAAATCAACTATTATTTCGATTATTTCAATTCCAGTTTCAGTTTTCATGGCATTACTCTTATTAAACTGGATGGATATTACGTTAAATATTATGACACTTGGTGCAATCACCGTCGCCATTGGACGTGTAATTGATGACTCCATTGTCGTAGTAGAAAATATTTATCGACGTATCCATTTAAAACAAGAAAAATTAACAGGTCGCGCACTGATTCGTGAAGCAACTATTGAAATGTTTAAACCAATCTTGTCTTCTACATTAGTGACGGTAGCGGTATTCGCCCCACTTATGTTTGTAGGCGGTATGGTTGGCGAATTATTTATGCCTTTCGCATTAACGATGACATTTGCTTTAGGTGCGTCATTAATAGTAGCAATTACCATTGTACCAGCTTTATCCCACTTCTTATTCCGTAAAAAAATCTACGGAGAGAAAAAGGAAAGCCAGCATCAAGAAGTTGGTAAACTAGCTATTTGGTACAGAGGTATATTAGAAAAAGCATTAAATCATAAAATCATTACATCTACGATTGCGATTTTAATGCTTGTTGGTTCCCTTGCTTTAACACCATTAATTGGCTTTAGTTTCATGGGATCTCAAGAGGAAAAGGTCATGTATTTAACATATACACCTGGTACTGGCGAGCTAGCTGATGAAACAGAAGTAAATGTAGCACAAGTTGAAAAAGAATTAATGAAACGAAAAGATATTGATATTTTACAAGTTTCAATTACTGATGCTACAAATGCTGACCCAGCAGCAATGATGATGGGTGGCACAGCTGGTGGTGCATTAATGTACCTCATCTTTGACCCAGAAATGGAAGACTTCCCTGCTGCTCGTCAAGAAGTAGAAGACTATGTATTTAATCTTGACCAATCAGGCGAATGGAAAAGTCAAAACTTCTCATCAACGTCTATGGCTTCAAACGAGGTAAGTTACACATTATACAGTGAAGACTTAAACAAGTTACGTAGCGCTGTTAAAGATGTTGAAGGATCACTCAAAGAAGTTAAAGGTCTAGAAGATGTGAAGTCTGATTATGAAGATCCATATGTAGAACATGTCTTAAAAGTAGAGCAAAAAAATGTCTTACAATATGGCTTAACGACTGCTCAAATTGTCATGGCTTTAAATTCTACTGCTTCACAAGAAGTGTTAACAACAGTTGAACGTGATGGCAAAGACATTAACGTCATTGTCAAACGCGATGCCAAGGCAGCAGCCTTATCAATCGATGATGTTTTAAAAACTGAAATTAAAACGGCTTTAGGCACAACGATGACCATTGGTGAATTAGTAAACGTTGAAGAAGGTACTACGCTTAATTCACTATCGCGCTCAAAAGGTGAATATTTCGCCACTGTATCTGCCACAATTATTGGCGATGATATTTCAAAAGCAACAACCGCAGCAGATAAAAAGATCGATAAATTAGACTTACCTAAAGGTGTGACAACAGGCGTATCCGGTGTAGCGGCAGATATGCAAGAAACATTTACGCAACTAGGTATTGCGATGTTAGCAGCTATCGCTATCGTTTACTTTATTCTTGTCGTAACGTTCGGTGAAGGTTTAGCACCATTTGCTATCCTCTTCTCATTACCATTTGCAGTCATTGGCGCATTTGTTGGCTTATATGTAACAAATCAAACGATTTCTGTATCCGTTATGATGGGTCTCTTAATGTTAATCGGTATCGTTGTGACCAACGCCATCGTACTTGTAGACCGTATTATCCATATGGAACGCGACGGACTTGGGATGCGTGAGGCCATTTTAGAAGCAGGCGCAACACGTTTACGTCCAATTTTAATGACTGCCATTGCAACAATTGGTGCAATGATTCCAATGGCAATTGGTAATGGCGGTAGTGGACTAATTTCGAAAGACCTCGCGATTACAGTAATTGGCGGTTTATTATCTTCAACATTATTAACATTAGTAGTCGTACCAATTGTCTATGAAATGCTATCCAAAATGTTAAAGAAAAACCGTAAAGATGTTGAAGAAAACTAAAGAATACAAGCAACAATCCGAAAGAGAGTGCTCCTGCAATGGAGCACCCTCTTTTTTTAAAGAATTGTTTGAGTGCCTGGCACTTCAAATATGATGACTTAGCTAGTGGAGGAAACATTTCTTTGCGTTCTCCAAGAGCTGGAATGGTAATAATGACTTCATTGTATTGAAGATAATTTCCCATCTGCTATCCCTATCCTTTGTTTACTTTTAACAACCATTATTTGTGCTTAGTAACTGATAGACAGCTTGTTCCTGCCCAAACCTTTCTAATACTTGTATTTTTTCCATACCTATTTTTTCTAGCACCCGACAGGAGGCAATATTGGCAGTTTGTGTTTCTGCTACTAGCTTGGATAATTGTAAACTAGTAAATCCATAATGGATGACCGCAGTTAAAACTTCTTGTGCGTAACCTTTACCCCAATATTGTGGCAAAAATTGATAGCTAAGCTCATAGGTTGTTTGTTCATGGTATTCATCAATCGATACTAGACCAATGAAGTCATTCGTGTTCTTTAATGATATGGTAAAGTATGAATTAGGAAATGATGATTGCAACATGCTGTTAAAGGAAGAAAGAATATAGTTTTTATCTGGAATCCCTCCAAGAAATGCTCTGACATCCTGATTACAATATAAAGAATAAATATCATCTTGATGGTGTGGCTTTAAAAACTCAATTACACAATTTTCAGTTATTAGCATACTATTCCTCATTATTAGAATTTTCTTTATTATGACAAAGACATTGTGTAAAATCAAATATATTTTCCCAAATTTACCATAAAAAAAGACTGCATCCAATATAATCTTGAATGCAGTCCCATATTCACTTTAGCTTCCCATTTTCTCTTAACAAGCCCATGCGAATGCCATCATATTAAAAGCCCTCTTTAAAACACACTTTGCGATATTTCGCTTCCTATTGCATCATGAATGTCTTTCATACTTGAATCATGTGCTTGTTTCCTTACCCTGTTGTAAACCTAACCGCGCACTTACAAACTCACTTATTTTCTCTTTCGTCCAATCAATAATGTAATTTGTGCCATCGTAAAGGGCAACGATGATTTTTTGCGATACGCTACATATTTTGGTTCCCAAAAATCTGCATATTTTAATTTAAAGTTTTTTAAGCCTTTAAAATGATAGAAATACTGGCCATGTAAAAATATTTGTGCTGCAATTTTTTCGCTTAAAAAAGAGTATCTAGATTGACCGACATTCGATAACGGAGACATGCCCATATTAAATACATGGTATCCTTGTTCTTTCGCCCATTGAAACAGCGATAAGAAAATGAAATCCATTGTACCAGACGGTGCCCCAGGTTTAAAGCGCATCAGGTCGACTGAAATTCTTTCGCCATTATCATACATAGGCATGATGCTTGCAAAGCCAATGACGCCTTCAGCTCCTCTTAACACAGCAATTTTTGAGGTGTTCAAATAATTTTCATCGAAAAAGCCAAGAGAAAATCCCTTCTCGGCCCTTCCTTGTAGCCATTTTCTTGATACTTCCGCTAGTTCAGTCATAACCTCCTGTGAGTAAGGCGGACTTAATATTGTGACCGTATAGTTCTCGCGTTCAAATCTATTTTTTACCGCCCTGCTGCCCTTCATTTCTTTTCCAGCAAATGTGAACATCTCTAAATCAACAAACGCTTCCTCTCCCAGCTTAAAAAAGCTATAACCATGCTCATGTAACACAGGGAAAATCTTGTTGTTAATTTCATAAAAAACAGGTGTATAGCCATGCCTATCTGCTACTTCCAAAAACTCCTGAATAGCCGATAATAAATCACTTTCTGGACCTACCGGATCGCCTAGTACCACGATTTTATCTGCATAGATTTGATAGGCGAATAACACCGTATTTTCTTTATTCCAATAGACAAATTTGTCATGCAAAAAAATGAGATGTGAAAACTCCGTTCCCGTATACTCCATAAGATGACTTTTAATTTTATCTTCATGTTCTTTTGATAGTAGCTTGTACATTTTTTTAGGTCCACGTGTAAGATAACCTAAGTAAAAAATAGCGCAAGCGATGAGGATACCGATCATTGCACTGAAAAATAAATCCCGATAATCTGTAAGGATATAATATTGCAATGGTGTCGGAATATGAATTTTTGCGGTAGGTAAATTGATATAACCTATTAATAAGTACATTGCCGTAATGAAAATAACCGCCGCAAGGTCAAATAAGATAGTACCCCATGTTAAGACATAACTTTCCCGATAAAATTGTTTTTTGGATGCCATTAACAATACAGCGACTATCAGTAAAAAAATGGCTTCTTCATAATCAAAACCTTTACTAATTGAAAATAAAGCCGAACTGCTAAGCACGATAATGGCAAGTTGATAAGCCGTTTTCACTTTATATTTAATTCCTCTACACAACCCTAATAGAATAAAGCCTGCCGCAACAGTTAATTGATGGGAAATATTCATAATTGGTGATGATAAAAACTCCTGAGCGATTTTTAATCTGCTTAAAATACCTGGTACCGATGCTGATAACAATAAGACAATGCCCGAGATAAATACTAAACTGGTTAACAACATATGACTAATCTTTTGAAAAATAACATTTGGTACATCGTCCCACGACCGATTCCAACGCTCCCAATAATCTTTCATAAATAATAGTACGGACACTAAAAATGGTAGTACAAAGTAGCCCACACGATACAAAATTAATAAAAAGAGTACTTTTTCTTCGGCAATTCCAACACTTTGCGTCCCCCATAAAAAAACAAGGTCAAATGAGCCAACCCCTCCCGGAATCATGCTTACTATACCTGCACATGAGGCAATTAAAAATATCGGTATGAGCGTAGAGAGCTCCATCGGTATTTGGATGATGATTGTTAACATCCAAATGACAAAAAAGACCGCAAGCCATTCAGCAACAGAAGTAATCATTAACTGTAGGAATACTTTATACGTTAAGGCACTTCTTTTGTTATAGCGAATAAGATGCGTCACTAAAAATACAGGAACATAGAGGCTGACCACAATGACAGCAATTGATAACCAGCGAATTTCTTTTAACATTGGGAAATCCCAAAAGAACAGATACATCAACCAAGTTAACAATGAAATCCCTGTTAAATAAAAAAGAGTAACGGTGGCAATGCTCTTTAACAAGCCTTCACGATCCACTTTATATTTTGAATAAAAATAATTTCGTAGAAATACACCTACTAAACCGCCAAAGCCAATAAGGTTCGAAAATGTGTTGACGATAAACGAATTATTCACTAAAGTACGCTTGTTTATTTTCATTCCTAATAGTTTTACCAAAATAACATCGTAAAAAATCATCGGAGTAATCGCACAAAACGTAATGAAAAAAATCAACAACAGTTCCCATACTTGCAATTGACTAACTTCATTTCGCAGTAAATTTACATTTACCCCCCTTAGCGATTGTTGTATTTCGTAAATCGCTATCGCTAAAAGTATGATTGGAAATATAATTTTTAGAAACCGTAGTAATGGTTCTTTCCTAAATTTAAACATGTGCTAAACCTACTCCCCATCAGCTTTCTTAACATACTTCATAAAAAAAGTTGGATTGTATATTTAAAAAATGGAGTATTGTAAACCAACTACAATATTCCACTTCTTTCTTATTCTTTCATTGCCTTCTTCACAAAACGGTTAATATCCACATCAGCACCGATAAGAAGCATAATATCTCCAAGTAAAATTTTGTCGCTTGCTTGTGGAGAAACGATAATATCCGATCCTCGTTTTATGCCGACAATGTTAATGCCGTATTTTGCGCGGATATCTAAATCCATAATCGAATAACCGGCAATGGCATCATTTGCTTTTAATTCCATAATCGAATGCTCATCTGACAGCTCTAAATAATCGAGCACCGTATTAGATAACATATTATTCGCTATACGAATACCCATATCACGCTCAGGATGAACTACAAAATCAGCTCCAATTTTTCTTAGCACTTTTTCGTGGTAGTCATTTTGAGCTTTTACTGTAATTTGCTGAACACCAATTTCTTTTAAAATAATAGTCGTTAAAATACTTGCCTGAATATCTTCGCCAATAGCGACAATGACATGTTCAAAATTCCGAATACCTAATGAATTTAATACCGATTCATCTGTTGAATCGGCAATAACAGCTTGCGTTGCGATGGCAGCAAACTCATCTACCCGTTCAGATGAATGGTCAATCGCCATTACTTGCGCACCTTGACTCATTAGCTCACGAACAATACTCCCTCCGAAACGTCCAAGTCCAATGACGGCAAACTCTTTTTTCATCATTCAAAATCCCTCCGAAAACTACAATTACTTTATTTTAACTTATTCTCGCTTATATGTATTGTCAAAACAGGAGACCAATCGTCATTTTACCTTTTCTATCTAGTATTTTCGACATTCTATACTATTACTATTAAAAAAAGCGAGGATTTAAACATCCCCGCCTAGCAAATATTAAAATTATGCGTTACGCATTTCATCGAGAACTCGATTCACACGTTTTTCTAACATCTTCATACCGCTACCACCAGCTTGCATATGGCGAAGCTGTCCGTCTTTATCGAATACGAAGTAAGCGGGTACGTATTGGTTTTCAAAAGCATCCGTTAACTTCATTTCATTATCTACAAAAATAGGTTGTGTAATATCATGCTCTGCTGCAACAGCTTTGATCGTATCCAAATCAGTATCTGCTTCAGAACGTGGCATATGCACAGCAATAACGTTTAATTCATCTTTATATTGGTCACGGAAATTATTCACTTCCGGCATTGCCTCTTTACATAAATGACAGCTTACAGACCAAAAATGGATTAGTGTTGGTTTTTCGCCAACTAATTGTGCTTTCGTTACTTCACCATTTAACCATGTTGTTGCACCTGTAAGTTCAGGCATTTGTTCACGAAGTTTCATAAAAAATCCTCCCTTGAAAAAAATATCCCCACAAGCGTGTCGTGGGGACCCATTATTCATTTTATGCATGAATTGAGCCTTGGCGTAATTGCGTCTAGATTTTTTTCAAAAAGCTCGAAAAAAATCTAGACAGTGCCAGAGTACTCCGACTTGCTCAATAGCTGTACCGCTACTGATTTCATTGCATAATTCGCATTCATCCCGCTCTTTCTAAAAGTGAAGGACTTTGCTCAATTCAATTAAAGAGTTGCTTGACCTGGGCGCCAGTTTGCTGGGCAAAGACCACCAGTTTGTAAAGCTTGTAATACACGTAAAGTTTCATCAACGTCACGGCCAATATTATTATCGAATACTGTTTGATATTTTAATTCGCCTTCTGGATTAATGATGAATAAGCCGCGTAGTGCGATACCTTCTTCTTCAATTAAAACGCCATATTCTTTCGAAATCGCATGGTTCGTATCTGCTGCTAATGGGTATTTTAATTCTCCAAGGCCATTTTGCGTGCGATCTGTGTTAATCCAAGCTAAGTGCGTGTGGATTGTATCAGTTGAAACGCCGATTACTTCTGCATCTAAGTCTTCGAACTCATCATAACGATCGCTCATTGCAGTAATTTCTGTTGGACATACAAAAGTGAAGTCCATTGGGTAGAAGAACAGTACAGTCCATTTGTCTTGTGATTTAATTTCTTCTAAAGATACTTTACCAAAAGATTTGTCTGGAAGTACTGCTTCCATTGTGAAGTCTGGGGCTTGTTTACCTACCATGCGTTCTGCCATTATAAATCCCTCCGAATAATATGTAGTTTTATATTCCATTCGCACATGCGAACCGTCTTCTACGATAGCAAAGAAAGCACAGATTTTCAACGAAGTGCACTTCGCCACGCTAATCGTTTCAAGTGTACTGACAAATTTTTGTCAAATACCCAATAAATAATCATCACTACACTATAGTTATTAGCTTCTTTTCGTAAATTTATTCTAGAATAACACAAAAAACTGCTCGAAAATAGAGAAGCTTCTTTTCTTTCAAATACATCTGCATTTTTTCCTCCAAAACGATTGCAAATTTTTCATTATTATGTATAATAGTAATGTTTTTAGTAAACTAAAAGTTTCGTTAAAGTAAACTTCATTTTCTGAAAGTTTATGATTGCTAAACTTCTTCTAGGAGGGAAAGGATGCAAATTGGAGGAAAAATTAAAGCACTTCGTTTGAAAAAAGGTCTTACCCAAGAAGAGCTTGGAGAACGTACAGATTTAAGTAAAGGCTATATTTCACAACTAGAGCGTGATTTGAATTCGCCTTCTATTGAAACACTTTTTTCATTATTAGAAGTTTTAGGATCGACGCCCAAGGAATTCTTCGATGATGATGCACCTGAGCAAAAGGTTGTCTACACCGAGGAAGATCAATCGACTTATACAGACGAAGAAAAAAAATATGAAATTCAATGGCTTATTCCTACATCTAATGAGAAAGAAATGGAGCCCATCTTTTTGACACTTGCTGCTGACGGCGAATTCAAACAGTTTGAACCATCACTATCAGAAACATTTATTTATATTGTCAAAGGGCGTATTCGTCTCGTTTTAGGGAATGAACAATATATAGCTAGTGAAGGCAATGCGCTCTATTTTGACGCGGCAGATCATCATCAAATTTTTAATGCCCATGACGATGAAACAAAAATTTTACTCGTCGCAACGGATTCTTATTTATAGCTTAAGGAGGCGCTTCAATGACAACAAATTCTATTATCCGCTTTGAAAATGTATCAAAATCATATAGTGACGGCACAGTCGTCCTAAAAAATATTAACTTAGAGCTTGAAAAAGGGAAGTTCTATACGTTGCTTGGTCCGTCAGGTTGCGGTAAAACAACGATATTACGCATTATTGCTGGTTTCACAGAACCAACTACAGGCGATGTGTTTTTCCACGATAAAAAAATTAACACTGTTCCAGCCAATGAACGTCAAGTGAACACAGTATTTCAGGATTATGCGTTATTTCCACATCTAAATGTTTTTGAAAATGTAGCATTTGGATTACGCATTAAAAAACTTCCTGAAAATAACATTAAAGAACGTGTTGGAGAAGCGCTAAAATTTGTCAACTTAGCCGGCTATGGCAATCGAGAAATTTCTGAAATGTCGGGTGGTCAGCGTCAACGTGTTGCAATTGCACGAGCTATTGTTAATGATCCAGAAGTTATTTTACTCGACGAGCCTCTTTCTGCGCTTGATTTAAAACTTCGTACAGAAATGCAGTATGAACTACGTGAATTACAACAACGACTTGGTAAAACATTTGTATTTGTCACACACGACCAAGAAGAGGCACTTGCCATGAGTGATGAAATATTTGTCTTAAGCGAAGGGCAAATTCAACAATCAGGTACACCAGTAGATATTTATGATGAACCCATTAACCGTTTTGTTGCCGACTTTATCGGAGAATCAAATATTGTTAACGGCGTTATGATAGAAGATTTTAAAGTGGAGTTTGCTGGGAAAGTGTTTGAATGTGTTGACCAAGGAATGAAACCAAATGAAAAAATCGATATTGTTATTCGTCCAGAAGATTTGGAAATTACAACAGTCGACAAAGGAAAACTAATTGTTAAAGTTGATACACAATTATTCCGTGGAGTCCATTATGAGCTCTCCACTTACGATAAAGCTGGTAATGAGTGGCTTGTCCATTCATTGAAGAAAGCTGAAGTAGGGACAGAAATAGGTTTAGACTTTGATCCAGAAGCCATTCATGTAATGCGCCTAAATGAAACTGAGGAAGAGTTCGATAAACGTCTAGAATCCTATGGAGATGACGAAGATGCAAACTAAAACTTCGAAATCAGCGTTATTTCCATACGTTTTATGGATTGCACTATTTGTTATTGCGCCGATTGCCCTCGTTGTTTACTACTCCCTACTAGATTTACATGGCAATTTTACGCTCAATAACTACAAAGCATTTTTTACATCTGTCTATTTAAAAATGACACTTAGTTCGTTTTGGTATGCGTTTTTAATCACCTTCTTTACATTGCTGATTTCATACCCAACAGCTTATTTTTTAACGAAGACCAAACACAAACAGCTATGGCTATTGCTCATTATTATTCCTTCGTGGATTAATCTTTTGTTAAAAACATATGCGTTTATAGGGATATTCGGTTTATATGGTCCTATCAATGCAGCCATTGAAGTATTCGGCTTTGATCCGAAGCAAATGCTATTTACTGATATGAGCTTTGTCTTCGTATCCGTTTATATTTTTATTCCCTTTATGATTTTACCAATTTTCAACTCGTTGGATCGTCTTAACCCAACCCTTGTCTACGCAGCTCGTGACTTAGGTGCTTCAGCCTTTACAACATTCCGTCGCGTTGTACTGCCACTAACAATGGACGGTGTTAAATCAGGAATTCAAGTTGTTTTCATCCCTGCTTTATCACTTTTCATGATTACGCGCTTAATTGCAGGAAACCGCGTTATTACGCTCGGTACAGCAATTGAGCAACAATTCCTTGTAACGCAAAATTGGGGCATGGGTTCAACGATTGCCGTATTTTTAATTTTATTTATGGTAATCATCATGTTCATTACAGGTCAAAAGGATAAAGGAGGTCGCGTACGATGAGCAAACTGTCCACATCTGCAAAAGTGTATTTAGCGATTGTTTTTATCGTCCTGTATGCTCCTATTTTTTACTTAGTCTTTTACTCATTCAATAGTGGGGATTCCATGACAAACTTCCAATCCTTCACATTGGATCATTATAAAGCTGTATTCGAGGATTCTAGATTACTCGTTATTTTAATTAATACGGTGATTGTGGCTTTGCTTTCTGCACTAATTTCCACAATTATTGGCACACTAGGCGCAATCGGGATCGTTACAGTAAAAGATTCGAAAATGCGCAATACCCTGCTTTCCTTAAATAATGTATTAATCGTGAGTCCAGATGTTATTATCGGTGCAAGCTTTTTAATTTTATTTACAATGGTAGGCATTAAACTGGGCTTCGCTTCAGTATTATTAGCCCATGTCGCGTTTAGTGTTCCTATTGTTGTACTGATGGTTTTACCAAAATTATTAGAGATGAATAAGTCGTTAATTGATGCGGCTTTAGATCTTGGCGCAACGAAAAAAGATGTTATGATGCGCGTTATTTTACCGTATATCCAACCAGGGATTTTTGCTGGTTTCTTTCTCGCTTTAACGTATTCACTAGATGACTTTGCTGTAACATTTTTCGTGACAGGAAATGGCTTTAGTACTTTATCTGTTGAAATTTACTCGATGGCACGTGCTGGTATTTCTCTGACAGTGAACGCCATTTCTGGTTTAGTATTCTTCGTTACAATTATAGTAGTAGTCGGCTATTATTTCTTCACAAGTCGTACGAGTAAAAGAACGGAGGGACAACAATGAAGTCTTTAATTCAAGCTACCATCGCCATACTTGTCGTCTCCGCCCTGTTAGTGTACGCGGCTGATGCAATGAGCGCTACCGGTGGTAAAAGTGGAAAAGATACATTAACTATTTTTAACTGGGGCGAATATATAGACCCCGATTTACTAAAGCAATTTGAAAAAGAAACAGGCATCCATGTCATTTACGAAACATTTGATTCCAATGAGGCCATGATGACGAAAATTAAGCAAGGTGGGACGGCATACGATATTGCTGTGCCCTCTGAGTACATGATTGAAAAAATGAAGGAAGAACATTTATTACTTCCTTTAGATAAAACAAAAATCCCGAACTTTAAAAATATCGACCCTTATTTTTTAGATTTGCCATTTGATGATAACAATAAATACTCTGTTCCTTATTTTTGGGGCACAGTTGGCATTGTCTATAATCCAGATTTAGTCGGTGACCTAGATTTCTCTTCATGGCAAGACTTATGGGATCCTTCTTTAAAACGTAAAGTCTTTTTAGTAGACGGTGCACGTGAAGTCATCGGTATGGGTTTGAACAGTCTTGGACACTCCCTGAACTCGTTAGATGACCAAGAGTTACGTCAGGCCACAGACAAACTGATTACACTCGCACCAAACGTCAAAGCGATTATTGGTGATGAGATTACACCGCTTATGATTAATAACGAAGCAGCCATCGCACTCACTTGGTCTGGTCAAGCCGCAGATATGCTATCAGAAAATGAAGATTTAGACTTTGCTGTGCCAGAAGAAGGTTCGAACTTGTGGTTTGATAATATGGTAATCCCGAAAACTTCGAAAAATATTGATGGCGCACATGCTTTCATTAACTTTATGTTAAATGCGGAATCTGGAGCTCAAAATGCAGATTATGTAGGCTACTCTACTCCAAATACTGCAGCAATGAGCTTAATGGATAAAGAAGTTATTGCTGATGAGCGCTTCTACCCTTCAGAAGAACAACGCAAAACGTTAGAAGTCTATAAAAACCTAGGACCCGATTATTTAGGGAAATACAATGAATTATTTTTAGAATTTAAAATGAGTATTCGATAAATACGAAAGAAACGAAGCCAAAAAAGTGTTAGATTGACAGCCATCAATCTAACACTTTTTTGATGGGACTGTTGATGTCCGCTACGGCAATTGGTGGCGATTCATGATTTTTAGTGGCAATTTTCTTTATTCTGTCGCCTTGTACTTGTATCATAACCATGACAGCTACCTACGACTATAATCTGATAGCCAAGCATTATTTCTTTATGATAGACTTTAGTAATGTTTTAATAGTAAATAAAGGGGGGTATTCGATGACCCAGCAGAAGTCTAATAAGGCCGCGTTGTATATTTTAATGTTTAATATGTTTATCGCAATGGGGAGTATTGGGATTATTATTCCTGTTATGCCAGAGTATTTAAAAATATTTGGAGCAGCAGGACAAGTTCTTGGCATGCTAATTGCAACGTTCGCCTTAGCACAATTCGTTTTTTCTCCAATTGCTGGGAATCTCTCAGATCGATATGGTCGAAAAAATTTGATTATCTTTGGTCTGATTGTCACTGGCCTTGGGCAAATTTCATTTGGTTTATCTACAGATGTATGGATGCTTTTTGTTGCCCGTTTCTTAGGTGGTTTAGGTTCAGCCTTTGTTGCACCGCCTATTATGGCGTTTGTGGCAGATGTCACAACGTATGAAGAACGAGGAAAAGGAATGGGCATGTTAGGAGCTGCCATGTCTCTTGGTTTTATGATTGGACCTGGTATTGGCGGGTTTCTATCGAAAGTTAGCTTGCATTTCCCATTCTTTACGGCTGGTGGAGCAGCTATTATTGCTTCTATTCTATCGGTATTTTTACTACCTTCCACAAAGCCCACTGCAGCTCAGAAAGCTCAAAAACAAGAAAATCTTGCAAAGCAGATGGTACGTTCAGTCAAAATGCCATACTTTGTCATGCTTATTATTATGCTAGTATTCTCGTTTGGCATCGCTAATTTTCAAACGACATTATCATTATTTGTAACGGACAAGTTTAATTACACGCCTGCCGATATTGCTATCTTGCTGACTGTAGGTGGTGCATTTGGTGTTATTGTTCAAATGTTTGTCATTACACCACTCTTTAAACGTTTTGGTGAAATGAAAGTTGTGTTAGTCAATTTATTTATTGCGGCTGTAGCAATTTATGCAATATTATTTGTATCTGGTTTTGCACTAATATTAATTGTTGCAACGGTTTTCTCAACAGCCACTACACTAATTCGCCCTGCCGTTAACACATTAATTTCTAAACTGGCTGAAAATGAGCAAGGCTTTGCCGCTGGTCTTAATAATGCGTATATGAGTCTCGGCAATATGATTGGGCCAGCACTAGCAGGCGTTCTTTTTGATTGGAATATAAATAGTCCTTATATTTTCGGGGCAATTATTTTAATGGCCTGCTTCTTCTTAGCACTTATTTGGACTTTAAAAAAGGCGCCACATCTTATGCAACCTGACTCGAAATAATGTGAAATAGCGTTGACTAATATAGATGTTATGTTACATTTATTAGTAGAAATTTAATATCATGTTTACCACTAGGGGAGTCTTTACAAGGCTGAGACGTATATGGTCATATACGGACCCTTTGAACCTAATCTAGTTCACACTAGCGGAGGGAAGTGGCGACTCTTGCTTATTGTGTCATTATCAAATACAAGACCGCTTCCTTTTGTTTAGGGGGAGCGGTCTTTTTGTCATCCATTAGGTCGTTTTACCAACAATTCCACATGTTCTATAAAATAAAGGAGGAACTATCATGGCTATTCAAAAACTAACTATCATGGCTTTATTGGTTGCTATTGCTGTAGCAGGCTCTATATTTGTCTCGATTCCAACTGGGATTGCTCGTGCCTATCCTGTACAACATGCTATTAATGTTATCGGTGCCATTTTACTAGGGCCTGTGCCTACCATTATCGTTGCTTTGCTAACAGCCATTATTCGCATACTAACAGGCACAGGCTCTCTTTTAGCGATCCCCGGAAGTGTCATCGGTGCAGCATGTGCTGCTTTTGCTTATAAATATAGCGGCAAGAAATGGCTAGCAGGAGTTGGTGAAGTATTCGGCACAGGTATCCTTGCTTCACTAATCGCTGTACCTTATGCGCAATTATTTATGGGAACATCCGTAGCTGCATTATTTTTTATGCCCGCCTTTTTGACATCTAGTTTGATTGGGGCATGTCTCGGCATTATCATCGCGAGCAGTCTTCGGAAAACCGCACCGTCTATTCTTATTACTAAGTAGCTATGTTCAAAAAAAGATGGCACATGCTTTTTTCGCAATGTGCCATCTTTTTATTATGAGCGTTTTTTCATGCCTTTTAATAACTGCGCAACATTGGTGTTTTCCACCTGCACGGCTGTTTCGTCTACAGGCTTTTCATTGTGCCTGCGACTTGTTATAAAGCGCCAACCAAAGCGTCGAATCGTAATATCCAAGAAGAATAGCAACATCCCTGCTAAGAGTAGCCATGTCGCAATATTTTGGCGCTCTGCTCCTTTGTTTGTGAAATCACGGAACACTTCTTGTGGTTCTTTCAACACTGAGCCGCCAGTTTGCTTTGTTAGTTGCTCTACTACGGTTTCATTCACAGGACGTAATTCATATTCAGCACTGTAAGGTACACTAAGACCTGCTTGGTAAATAGCCTGCTCTTCATCAGCGATGCGGAAGAAAATCAAACCAGGCTTCGCTTGGACAACCGCGCGTACTTGCGAGGCAGATAGCGTTTCAAGCTGTATATCAAGCTCCTCACCAGCTTCATCGACAGCAACAATATCTAAAAATGCTGCTTCATTTGTCGGATCGGTGATAATAAATGAACCATCTGTATCAAGACGTACATCATAGGCGACATCATTATAACTTGGTAGCATTTGCGATATAATGGTTTGCCAAAATGTTCCCCATTCCTGCCATCTTGCCCAGTCACCAGCCCATTTCCCCGTTGAATCGGATGTGAAAGCAAAAGTTTTACCAAGTCCATATTGCCATTGTGCTAATACCGGATCTTCTTTCTCACTTTCTGCTATAACAGCAGCTCCCTGCTTCGCTGTTGTGCCAATGTAGGCATTCATTTGTGGCACACCATTCGCAAATAATGCATTCCAGCCAGATGCATTGTAGATTGTTGGATAGAAAGGATTGTCTTCAATATAAGTACGTGAAATCATCGCTGTCTCACGTGATAAAATCGAAGGAATTGTCTGTTCATCGATGACATCATAGAAGCGACCACTGCCCATTTCACTTAGCCCTTGCAGAAGATTGCCATCAGCATCTTGTCCAATCGCCACAGTTGACAGTGTCACTCCTTGTTCTTTCCCCGTTTCAATTAAATCCTCATAATTGCCAGCTTGTGATTGTCCATCTGTAAGTAAAATAATATGTTTCCTTTGCAATTTTAAATCAGCTAAACTATCATAGGCTGCTGCCAATGAACGATAAATTTCTGTACCACCACCAGGCGTAACCGATAAAATCGTATCGACGGCTTCTTCTTTATTGCCTAATGGTCCAGTTTCGATGATTTCCCAAGGGCGATCATCAAAGGCGATAAATCCTAGCGTATCTTCATCTCGTAACATTTCAACAGATCGAGCCGCCGCTTCTTTCGCAAGCTCTAGTTTTGAGCCATACATACTTCCTGAACGGTCAAGTACAATGACGAGCCCTAAAGATGGCAATTGTTCTTTGCCTTTTATCTCCATCTCAACAGGTAGTAATGTTTCAATCGGTGTTTTAAAATAACCACCCAAGCCGAAGCTATTTTCACCGCCGACCATTGTAAAGCCAACACCAAAGTTTTTCACTGCCTGTTCAATAACGCTCATCTTTGCCTCTCCAACTAAGTGTCCAGGAACATTATCAAAAATAATCGCGTTATATTGCAAATAACTAGACAGTTCATTTGGTAAGCTTGCTGCATCCACAACATCATAGGAAATTGAATTTGATCCTAGAGCTGCAGCAATTGGTGATGCCGTATCGTAGCCATTGACAATCAGTAAATGTGGCTCGCTTTGTACCATCGTCACACTTGTTAATTTATTATTTTCAAAAATGGCATCCTGTCCAACTTGCACGAGCGCCTCATATTTCACAAGCCCCTCTGCAGTTGCCGTATGTTTATAAGTAAAAACATTGGAACCTTGAGCAAGCTCCACCGACTCACGATGAATCAGTTTGTCATTTTCGTACAGCAATAATTCACCTTGCCCTGCCGCTGTGGCATTGACTTCCGTCACAAGCTGTTGCTGTTCACCTACGTAAGCTATTTGTGGTGTCACAAAGCTTTTCAGTGACACATCATTCGTCACATTTTGATGAAACGGCACGACATCTACACTAATATTGGAGCCTTTTAGCTTCGTGGCAAATTCTAACGCATTGCCTTGTGTTTCATTGGCATCTGTTAGTAATACAAGTCTAGTCGCCTTTTTCGGATCAACAATACCTGTTGCAAGCTGAAGACTTTGTTCTATATTTGTTTGGTCTGTTCCTTTAACCTCAGTAAATTTCGGAACATCTTTTAAGGATTTTGATAAAATCGCTTCCGTTTGGAGAGTTGATGAAAATGAGTAAATCCCTGCAAGTTGATCTTCCTTTTTCGATTTCAAACTTTCCTCTATAAAACTAACGATTTCTGCCTCTGTACGATTCATCGAAGCAGAGCGGTCAACTAAATATAAGACTTGCTCGTCCTTTACTGGCAATAACAGATAAGGTGCTGCCAATGCAAAAACTAAACAGACGATGGCTATTACTCGAATGCCCAATACAACTAGATGACTTTTTTTCAAGAGCATGCGCTCGCGCCAATAAGTCCATCCAAAATACATAAACAATGGCAGTAATAACAATAACGCTAATGGCATATCAATTCGTAAATCCACGACGTCGTTGCACCTCCCACTCTGCGACAAGCAAACTTAAAATAATGAGTATTAGCCAAGGTACAAACGAAGCTTTCGACACTTCTTCCTTGCCATTTTGCTGAAGCTCTCCAAGCGTATAGCTTGTTCCTTCTTCTATTACACGTTCCTGTGCTTGTAGTTGCACGATAAAACGCTTTTCCTCACTGTTTGAGCGAGCTGTATACATACCTGGCTTCATTGGAGCAGTTAGTAAGCCATTCGTAATAGTCGATAAAAATTCATCATCCTGAGAATAAACACTCCAATCACCCTGTGATAACGCGACTGAACGTTGCTCATTTGGTGCAAAAATCCCAAGGGAACCTACCGATTCAGATAATTGCTGTTCCACACTCCATAAAAATAAAGGAAACGATGGATAGAGTGGCCAATCTGTATCTGCAATATCAGCAAGGACGATAATATCCCCTTCAGGTGTTCGTTGGATAAATGGTTTTTCTCCAACTGTGGCGATTGTTTTATAATCATCGAATGGAGGATATAAAGCACTGACATAAATATCATTTAACTCACTAAATGCAAATAAAGCATCGCTCGTTGTTTTTACTTCACCATTAACATCTACTTTTTCAATATCATCCCGCCCAAATAATACAATGGGTCTCTCCATCTTTTGAAGTAATGATGTTTGATTCGTTACAATGCTAGCTCCTTGATTATCCGCAAGCTGCAAGGGCGGTACAATTTTTACGTTGTCATTAATAGCTTGAAACCCTTTTTGAATAAGCTGATGCATGTTTTGATCGACTACAATATTCGCTGTAGCCGTTTGTAACACGACTGATTGGATATTATCAATCGCATAATCATCTTTTACATTAATTTTAGCTGTCACCGTATCCATTAATGGTAAATCTTTAAATGATTTAGATACTGCTTCGTTTGCTGCCAAAGAAATAGGTTCGTCTACTAGTACATCACCTTTACTATTTTGTAGTGTAAGTGTTAGCTTTTGCTCTTTATCGGTATCATTTTGGAGCTGCACTAACGCCATCGTAGATTTACCATCTGTCGTCGCAGCAAAGCGCGTAATAGCAACATTCGTTAAATCTTTTGCAGAACCGTGTACAAGCCATTTCACAGATTCCTTTTCCATCGGTAATTGCTTTTTATCAAGTGCATCTGTGAAAACATAAATTGACGTTGGACTATCACCAACAAAAGCTTGTGCCACATCAAGCGCTTTATTCATTTGGGCAGTTTCATATGTTACATGTAAATCTTGTATGGTTTTTTCAATCGTTTTTACATTTGTTTCTTGCTGTAACACTGCTTGTGGAGCATTGCCAGTCGTAATTAATGTAACAGGTCGTCCGTCCAGCTGTTCTACCAATGATTGCATTTCTTTTTTATGAGCATCAAATGTAGATTGCTCTTTCCCTGCTAACATTGTAGCTGATGTATCCACGATAAAAATCGTCTGTGCACCCACAATCGTACTTTTTTTCATATAAGGATTGATGAGTGTTAACACTAGTAAAAGTAATGCCAGCAATTGCAAATACAGTAATGCATTTTTTTGTAAATGCTTTAAATATGGAGAAACTCTTGTTTCTTGCATAATTTCAGACCAAAAAAGTGTTGAGGACACTGGTTGATCGGTATATTTTTTTCGGAAGAAATAATAGAGCAGGACAATGACCGGGAAGATGGCCGTCCAGCTAAAAATAATTTGACTAAAGCCCATAACGGCTCACCTCACCTAATCCAATGTGCTTTTAGTAATTGTTGAAAGATTGCATGTTGCAAACCGTCTTCTACCTTAAGCTGCAGTTTACGCACACCAAAGCGACGGCAAATAGCTTCAAACTCTTCTTCATGGAGGCGACGCCTTGTGTCATACGTATCTAGTACTTTTGATGACATCGTGACATTGACATCACGCCCTGTTTCACTATCCACTAAACGAACATCTCCCGCATATTGCGGATGAAGTTCTTCTTCTGTGACAACTTGTATAATGCGGACATCTCCTGCAAAACGAGGCAATCTTTTCAATAACTGTTCCCATTCCTCGATCGATTCAAGCCCATCTGTTACGATAAATAATACTGTGCTATCTTTTGGTATAGCCTTTAATGCCCCTTGAGAAAAGCTTGCTGTATAGTTGGCTTCTTCTATATCTGTAACAACTTGCAAAAATGCGCGACGGTACATAGCCCCTTTACGACGAAATGGAGGTTTCACGTCATCTTGCACATAAGAAAATGATAAGCGATCATCACGACCAAGTACCATTAAACCAAGTGATGCAACAATTTGCCGAGCAAATGTCCATTTGACTTGCTCACCCATTGATTTTGTTGCATCCAATAAAATATGCACCCGCATTTCTTGTTCATCTAAAAAACGTTTAATAAAATATTTATCGGTTCTCGCAAAGACGTTCCAATCTACTTGTCGCACATCATCACCTAAATGATATTCGCGAAAATCAGAGAAATCGAGGGATGCCCCGAAGCGCTGCGAACGATGCGAGCCTTTATGCTGGCCACGCAATTTGGAGGCAGTCGCCACTTGGAAACGACTTATTTTCGCTAACCAATCCTCGGGCAAAATATTTTTTGTCATCGACTTACGCCTTGTTGGACTTTCTCTAAAATAACGTCTATCACATCATCTGCTGTCTTACCTGAAGCCTCCCCTTCATAATTCAGCAGCATTCGGTGACGTAAGACGGGCTTCGCCACTGACTTAATATCCCCAACAGATACATGAAAACGTCCACTCATCAGTGCTCTAGCTTTTGCCAATTTAATTAAGCTTTGTAAGCCACGTGGACCGCTACCATACATGACATAGCGCTTTACTTCATCTATAGCATCTTCTTTTTCAGGATGTGTTGCCACTACAAGGTCTGCTGCAAACTCAAGCATCTCATCGGCAATTAGTACTTCCTTCACCATTTGTTGTGCCAAAATTAGTTCATCAGTATCCAACACTTTTTGCAAGCTAACTTCGTGCGCACCTGTAGTACGTTTCATAATTTCCATTAGTTCATTTTTCTCTGGATATGGGACGAGAATTTTGCACAGGAAACGGTCCATTTGCGCTTCTGGTAAAGGATATGTACCCTCCATTTCAATTGGGTTTTGTGTTGCCAAGACGAAAAATGGTTTTGCCATTTTCTTCGTATCTCCTAAAATCGTTACCGTTTTTTCCCCCATCGCTTCAAGCAACGCACTTTGAGTTTTAGGTGTAGCACGGTTAATTTCATCGGCTAAAACCATTTGACTAAAAATTGGTCCTGGCTGGAATGTAAACTGCTGTCTCCCATCTGCTGTTCGCTCAATCATACTTGTTCCTGTAATATCAGCAGGCATTAAATCTGGGGTAAATTGAATACGTGAGAACGATAAATCTAGCACTTCAGAGATAGTCCGAATAAGCATCGTTTTCCCTAAACCAGGAAGCCCCTCTAACAGTGCATGGCCATCTGCAAGGACTGCATATAATGTGTAATCAATTGCTTCCTCTTGTCCAACAATAAAGCGATGAATTTCATCTTTTACTTGTTGTAATTTCGTACCCGTTTCGACATACTGTTGTTCTGTAAATGCCATTTTTTTCTCCTCCTACTGCGACTCAATTGTCGTGAAATAAGATTGCACGACATTTTGTAAATCCTTCGGCAATTGTAAACGCTGTGAGCTTTCCAAATAGCTATCTTTATAGGAGCCAATCACTTCATCATACGGTCTAATGGTACCTTTTGTAATTGGTCCATTACCTTGTTGCTCGGAAACATGCGAACCGTCTCCTAATTGCCCACTATCGACAGTCGTTTCGCTAGAACCGCCAAGCCTTGGTGTAGTCAATAAATCTCGGCTTCCTTGACCACTCCCCGCACCCTTTCCTAGACCTGAACCACTTCCTTGACCTTGACCCTGTCCTTGTCCTTGTCCTTGGCCTTGACCTTGCCCCTGGCCTTGCCCCTGGCCTTGGCCTTGTCCTTGCCCCTGTCCTTGGCCTTGGCTTGGTTGCTTTCCTTGTGACTGGCCATTACTTGTTGCTTGCTGGGAATTATTTTGACCTTGTTGACTACTAGGTTGTGCGTTACCGGAAGAGTGTTGATTCGAATTTGCACTGTTTTGCTGATTATTATTTGTGCTGTTTGCACTAGCAATGGCATTTTGCAATGTATTACTAGCTGGTTTCCCTAAGTTGCTCATCGCTGTTTGCGTTGTATTTGCACTTTGTGTAAGCTGTTGCTGCATTTGGGCAAGCTCTTTCAACTGTTCGAGTTCCTCTTGTGATAAAGCTTTATTATCGCCAGCACCATCTTTATTCGCTGTCTGCTTATCTTTTAATTGCTGTTCTTTTAAAGCTAATTCCTTCTGCTTTTTCACGACTTCTCGTAATGCTTCTTCCGCTGTTTGCGTTTCTTTTAACGTATTTTGTAATTCTTTTAGCTGCTCTTTCACTTCTTTTGTCTCAGCTTTTTTTTCTAACTTCGCCACTTCTTTTTTTATGTCCTCAATCACAGCCTTTTCTTTTTCCACTTCAATCGCTTCAATTTGCGTTGCCGCTGGGAACATATAAAGTATTGCTAAAACAATAGCTGTGGCAAAGAGGCCAATAAATGCTTTAGGTCGAAACAAATTTTTCTTTCTTGCTTTAAACTGAGCAAATGCTTGTTCTGACTTTTGAATCGCCTTTGCAAGTAAAGATTGGATCAGTGGGTCATCGTCGTTTTTAAAAGACAGTGCCGTTACAAGTTCATTATGTGAAAAATAATAGTCAAGTGCATACAATGCTTCCTTTTCTTTGACACGTCGCCACCACATCATAACAATTGTTGCAAATAGGCCAAGTATAAAGACAACAACAGCAATTTGACGATAATAAGGCCAAACAAATAATCTTGATACGAGGACAAGTGAAGCACTCGAAAGCAATGCTAAAAACAACCCGTATTGTGCAATAGGTAGGCTTCTCTCAAAAGTTAAACTGTGTTGTGCACGCTGAATATATTTTCGTAATTGCTTCCGACGCTCCATGCTGTTTCCTCCTCATCGATTACTTTTCATATTGGCACGTAATTTCTTAATCGCAATCGTTAAACTTAACACAATAATCAAAACATAAATTAGTAAGTAGGTTATCCATACCGGTATATCAATGCCACTTAGCTCTGCTAACGCATCTCCCATAGAGGGCGAAATAAGCGTAAGCATTAATGCACCTGGATTAATCGAAGCCCAGAAGTACGTCATAAAGGATGAGCTTGTAGCAATCGTATTGCCCATTTGATGGAATGCCATTGATAGGAAGAAGAAAAATGCTGTAATTCCCCCTAAGAAAATGATGGAGCCATACGTAGCAATCATAGCAACAATCGTTTTCTTCGTAATAGTTGAAAACATAACCCCAACGCTACCGATTGCAACAACTGTTAATAGGTAAAATAAAAAGATTGAAATTAGTTGGGAAGGGGACACCCCACCAAATAGAAAGACTAAACTATACAATGGTAGCCCTGCGACTAACATCAATACTAAAAATGCTACCGAAGATAATAATTTACCAATAATAATTTGTGTCGAGCTTTGTGTTGTTGTTAATAAAATATTTAACGTTTGTTTTTCTCGTTCACTACTAATTGCCCCAGCAGTTAAACTCGGTGTAATGAAAAGAACGAGTGCCATTTGCAATATTGTTAGTACGGCAAACATCATAAAACTTGTATCAGGTCTAAAAAACCCTTTGCCTGTAAATTCTGTTGTCAGCAGTAAGAAACCTGCAATAAAAATACAAATCACCGCTAGATAAAACATTAAACCAGAAAAACTTTTAAAAGAACGGAAGCGTAACTTCAATTCTTTTACAAGGACGGGATTATAAAACCTTTCCATCATTGACTGTCCGCTCCCTTCGTAATCGCCATAAAGACGTCTTCTAAATCTTTTTCTTCCTCGCTTAATGCATAAATTGGTAAATCTGCAAGCATCGCTTTTTTCAGTAATACTATTTGTTCCTGATCTGTGCCGCGATAGTTAAAAGCAATTTCTAAACGATTGTCCATAACATCTATTGAAGAAATTAATGGATCTTCCTCTAAAAATGCGCGTACCTCTTGTAAACAATCTGATACTTTGATAACGATTCGCTTTTCACCTTGTAGCTGAGCTTGAATGGAAGCAACATTGCCATGTGCAATCAATTTACCATTATCAATAACGCCGATTTCATCACACATTTCCGCTAGCTCTGGCAAAATATGCGAGGAGATTAAAATAGTTTTCCCCATGGATTTTAAATTTCTTAAAATATCTCGCATCTCTACTCGTGCGCGTGGATCTAGGCCTGAAGCAGGTTCATCCAATATTAAGACCTTTGGATCATGAATCAGAGCTCGTGCTAAACAAAGGCGTTGCTTCATCCCACGCGATAGTAAATCAACATATTCAAAACGTTTATTCGTTAAATTAACTAACTCTAATAACTGCGGTATAAGAACTTTACGCTCCTGCGCGCCAATGCCATAACTCGCCCCATAAAAGTCTAAATACTCATCTACTTTAAGTTGATCGTACACACCAAAGAAATCTGGCATATAGCCTATTTGTTTCCGAACTTCTTTCGGTTCCTTAATCACACTTTTTCCATTGATCAATGCATCGCCTGAAGTTGGGGATAGCAATGTAGCTAAAATCGAAAACGTTGTCGATTTTCCGGCACCATTAGCCCCTACAAAGCCAAATACTACACCTTCCTCCAGTGATAGATTTAAATGATCTAGTGCTGTGAAAGCGCCGTATTTTTTCGTTAAATCACGAATCTCTATCATTACTTCGCCACTCCTTTCAGCTCTATTTCAGGTAATTTTGTCTGCTCGCCTGTTTGATCTGGTCCAAATTTAATCTCCAACAGCAGCTTACCCTTATCATTGAAGTATTGCGTAATATCATTTGTAAACACTTGCTTCGTATCAACTAACGGTTCATAGTCGCCCGTTTTGTTATTCCAAATGGATAACTGCATTCGTTGAACATCTTTATTCGAAATTGTAAGTTCATCTAGGGTTTGAACAAAGTCCATAAAATGGTCTGGCATCTCTATCGACAATTCATATAAACCTTCTGACATGTACCAAGTATTTAATTGCTCATCCATTTTATCGAAAACGGCATTTGGCGATTGTGCGCTCAAATTATATGAAAAGTTATTACGTTTTAACGTAAATGGACCTGACATTTCAACTTTTCCATCGAATGGCTGTACGAAATAAGAAATAGGTGACATGTTGACACTTGTTTCAAGTTCTACACCTACAATTGCTTGCTCTGCCCAAGCTGTAATGACAGGTTGTTTCTCACTTTCTAGTAATAGAAGGGCTTGAGACTTCATGCGCTCAATGCGTAATGGGTCAACCTCTTCCTTCGACTTTGGATAGTTATAATTATAATTATTAAAGTGTGTTGGTTTTTGAAGAACTGTTGTTTTCAGCTCTTTGTCCACCTTCAGTGTAGCATTTGGTTCAATATCACCAAGCTTCACTTCTTTTGTACCCGAAATAACCGTGACATCCTTTAATGCAAACGGGAAGTTATTTTTAACTGTCCCAGACAATTTTTCATTTTTCAATGTAATATCAATATCCATTTTACCTATCTTTTGAGCAGCTGTTTTCCCCCCAAAAGATTGGACAGACCAATAACTTAAATCGCGCAATGTTAATGCGGATCCATTGGCGTGTTCCTTAATATACGACGATTCATGTAACGCGCCTACTGAACCTGTAAGATTATAATTATTGCGGAAAGCTACTGCAGTCGTATCTTTATCAGCATTCACTACAAAATCACCACTGCGATTTGTTAAAATCGATTCTACATAATAACCATTCACGCTGCTATCTTCATTTACTTTAAAGAATGCGGATTGTTGTACTTGTGGCTGCACAATACGATCTTTTGCGCCAAAAACAAATAGGACAATCGACAGTACCACTGAAATCGTAGGAATAACCCACCATGCATGCTCTCGTTTATCCATTCTCTTTAATACAAAGTAAAGGATTGGACCAATTACTAAAATATAAAGAATAATGACGATAAGCATATAGCTAACGGACACTTCGAATGATGGGAATAATTCGTTAATACTACCTAACTCGCTAGAAAGCTGATCCATTGTAGATTGACCTTGCATCACTGTTTGCTGAGACATAGTTTGAATGTCGAACATTTTCGCTGTTAATGCCGCATAGCCGTCCATAGATGCTAATGGCTGGTCTCCTAATGAAAAAGTTGTTTGGACAATTTCTCCACTACCAACCTTTTTCTTAGCAGCTAGAATATTAGTATTGTCTTTTAAAACAGGGATACTGCCTTCATTTTCCGTTGCTGTATAGACCGAAATTGCCTGCGTGAAAATACCGCCTCCCGATAATTTCGTTAAGCTATCTGCTGAAACAGTCGTCGTTTGTTGGGATAATGTAAGTGGCAAATATTCTTTAAAAATACCTGCAGTTGCATTGATTTGCTCAGAGCTGCCAAGCAATAATGTACCACCATCTTGCACCCATCTTAATAATGCTTCCTGCTGTTTTTGCGTTAAATCAGCTATCGCAACCTCATCTACTGCAATGATATCCGCCATTGCATAGCCTTGTGCAACATCAGGTAATGTGTAGTCTTTTAATTGATTTAAGTTAAATACTTCTACACTATTGGATGGAAAAAGTTGCGGTAACTTTAAATAGGCAGTCAAACGGTCGCTTTTATCTGTTAACGTATAAATAAATGTTGAATTGGCTTCTAAAAAATTCGCCTGTAACCGCTTTGTTCCTTTATAAGCAACTTTTTTTCCTTTTTCAATGTTGCCCTCATAAAAGGCAAAAACATCGCCATCGGAATACCCATAATCAGCTAAACCGTCCAAATAAAGTGTAACTGTTTTTTCCTCACCTGCTGCTATATCTATTGGCACAACTAGTGCTGAAGCTGCTTGATAAGAATTAAAGGCATTGATCGCCATATCTCCAGAAAAATCAGGCCCGTTATTTTTTACAGTTACTTGCAAAGGCGTAACTGATTGATATTTTGCCTTTCCTGCAATTCCTGTTTTAGCTTGTACCTCTAAAGTAGGTGCGGCGCTCGCCTCAGAAATAGGCAGAGCATAGCTCATAACAAGCATTAATAAAACTATTAGTGCGGTAATATTTAATTTCTTCAAAAACTCAACCCCTTTTCCTTTGCTTTTAGATGATTACATAATTATACGTTTTTTTGTGCATTTTGTTCCATTTCTTATGATATCTTCATGAATATTCATAAACTCTTAAGATTTAGGGAGGTGCCAGGCACTCAAACAATTTAATTAATGGTAGCGAAGACGCGACCTGCGGGACAGCATGGACAATACGAAAAAGTGTTAGAATGAATGCGATCAATCTAACACTTTACTCTTTAATCCGAAGCCACTTTAGCATGAAAATATTTAATTTGTATAGTCAAACAGGCATCGGGCATGATCTTGTACAACCTCTACAAATGCTTCTACTTGGCGTAATTCAAAGGAAGACTCATAGCCTATTAACCATGTATCTCGTGTTAAACCAAATTCTTTTTCATTGTTAGTGAGCGCAATTTTATTAACCCCATCATGCTCATTTAGCGTGATGGACGGTAGTATGGCATAACCTATGCCATTTAACGCCATTTGCTTACATATTTCAATTTGGTCTACCAAAATTTGTCTTCTAGGATTTGAAGCAAAATGCTGTTGCCACCATTGCTGTATTTCCTGATAGTAATTGGAATCACTTTTAAATTGAATAAATGGGCGATCAGTTGTCAGCACATCTTCAATCGTTTTTAACTCCCGATCTACTAAGTACAACGTATCGCGGAAAAGATGAATCTTTTCACCTTTCCAATCAACCTGCCCACGCACAATGCCAATATGGGCCTCGCCCTCATATAAAGCTTTGACAATTTCCGAGCTCCAACCAGTCATAAGTGATATTTTAGCTTCTGGATATTTTGTTACAAAATCTTTTATTATTTTAGGAAGCCAGTTTTGCCCGACAATGGAAGCACAAGCAATTTTCAATGTCCCATTTACTTTTGTTGTTAACGATTGAATCATTTCAAAGATTTCTTCTTTTTTAGCAAGCATATCTGTTGCATACGCTATAACGTGCTCTCCTGCAGGGGTTGCTGTAAGCCCCTTTTGCGAACGAATAAACAGCTGTGCACCCCAATCTTTTTCAATCGATTGCAACCGTTGTGAAAGTGCAGGTTGCGATAAAAACAACCGCTCCGCTGCTTTACGCATATTGCGTTCCTCAGCTAAAACTTTCAAAATTTCTGCCTCTGTTGCCATCAATCACCTAAACCTCCAATACAAGTAAAGGGGGACCTCAAGATGTTGCACCTGAGTCCCCTCTTACACTACTTCTCTTTTTGATAGATATATTTTTTCAACTGTTTTAAAATAACGCGTCTTGTTAAAATCCCTGCAAATGTACCATCTTCATCTATTACACATAAAAACGCATGGTTAATAACCAAATCTAAAGCTCGTTGGAAAGTATCCGTCATCTTTAGAACGGCTATATCTTTTTCCATTATTGTATCTACTTTAATATTTGGTAATTTTTCATATTCAATATGTTCGAGACCTAGAATAGATTCTGTAATCATTTTCATGCTCAATAAACCTTGAAGGCGATATTTCAAATCTAATACAGGTATGGACGAGTACCCTGTACGTGTCAGTACAAGCAGTGCATGCTCGGCACTATTACCACTTTGTACATGTGCAACCTTTTCGGATGAAATAATAAAATCACTAATTGGCATTGCTAATAAGTCTTTGCTGTTAGTTGAAATCATGAACTTCTTCTCCTTTTCTGTCCTTGCTTTGCAGAACAGGATCCTTCTCTTTTATCATATCACAATGTTTCCGACTATGACCACGACAAGGTCAAGAAGAGTTTTTCATAAACAATGTATATTATGGATATTTCTGTTTTAGACAATATGAAATATCAATTTATTTTCCCCGTTTTTCTAAAGTTAATGCAAAAGACCGACTATAAAATCTTTGCACAGTTGTAAAAACTAATTTTTTACATTTTTGTATTGCTATAATGAAATAAAAAACATTGGAGGTATTTTATGTGGACGCAAAATATGGTTGAAACTCCTCGCGGAAACTTCGAGTATTTTAAAATGGGAAAAGGTGAGCCACTCTGTATAACACATCAATATACAGCGTTTAATAGTAATGGCAATATTTTCGCTGCACCTTTTACTACACACTATACAGTCTATTTAATAAACTTAAGGGGCTGTGGAAACTCAAGTGATTCAACAGTACACGATGATTTCAGTTTTAAAAATAGTGTCCAAGATTTAGAAGCTATTAGAAGTGCATTAGGCTTTGCACAATGGAGTTTTGCTGGACACTCTACAGGTGGCATGCTGGGGTTAAATTATGCATTGATGCATCCTAATTCTTTGAAAAAAATAATAATAGGTGGTTTATCCGCATCTTCGCATTATATGTCGCATCCTGATAGCATTTACTGTAAAAGTAATCCGAATAATTCGAGGCTATTGGAAATTTTAAAACTGCTTAAAGATCCGACAAAAAGTCTTGAAGAAAGAAGAGCTTTAAATAAAGAATGGAACCTCATGTCCATTTATAAAAAAGAACGCTATGACAAAATCATGACAAGACCTAATAGCGGAAAGGTAGTAAACAAAAGATTAGATTACTTTATATCTACTGAACTAAAGAACTTTGATCTCACTGAAAGTTTAAAAACAATCAAATTGCCTACTTATATTTATTGTGGCAAATATGACACGCAATGCCCTTTAGTTTTTTCTGAAGAAATTGCCTCTCTTATACCAAATGCTTACTTAACAATCTTTGAAGAAAGTAGTCATAATCCCTTCGTCGAGGAAGAAGGAGTATTTAATAGCTTTGTAAAAACGACAACACAATAACAAAAAATTTTCTTATAATATTTAAAGTTTGTGGGAACATAATCTTTACAAATGTCAAAACGAAGTATCACATAAACCAAGGCAAATGTGATACTTCGTTGAAATCTGATTAATACCCTGTCTTAGTCCAGTAGTAAAAAATCATTATTCCTAAAAAAAGTAAAAAGATGATGTACACCCAAACAATAGGATTTAGCATCGTTGCATATTCTTCGACTGTTTCTGAAATCGGTGTATCCTTTTCTGATTTCCGCTCTGACGTCATTTTGGCAATTTTCATAGTCGAAACAAATGAAATAACCGAAATGATTGTGATTGCAATAAGAGACGGTATCAACCACATACTCATAGGCAAAACTCCTTTCTTTGCCCTTAGTATGTATCAACACCGCTCCTCATTATGCAATGAATTTCAACAAGGAAAAAGTCACTTAACTACATTGACAGCCTAGATAATGCTAAAAAGGATACTGATTTAACCACTGTCCTCCATCTAAAGTGACACATTCACCATTCATATAGCTGGCTTTATCCGACATCATAAAAGTTGCTAAATCCGCTATTTCTTCTGGTGTACCGATGCGTCCAAGTGGTACAGCATCAAGTGTACGAGCTGCTGCTGCTTCTGATTCCCAAAGTTTTGCTGCTCCGCCCGTTCGTTCAATTGGCCCTGGCGCAATGGCATTGACACGTATACCATAACGTTTGCCCCATTCAACAGCTAACGTTCTTGTCATTGATAATACACCAGCTTTTGCAGCCGCCGAATGTATTACACCAGCACCTGCATTCCAAGCATAGGTCGCCACCATATTAATAATCGATCCGTTAATTTTTTGGTCAATCCAATATTTACCGACAGTAGAAGAACAATAAAACGTACCATTTAAAACGATATCCACAACTGCTTTCCAACCATTTGGCGACAAATCTTCTGCACGCACAATAAAATTACCAGCAGCATTATTGACAAGTCCATCCACTCGACCAAATTTTTCAACTGCAAACGCCACCATTGCCTGCGCCTGTTCTGGTATACGAACATCCATCTGGAATGTTTCGATTGTATTGCCTGCTGCTAATATAAACTCTTTTGCTTCCGCTAATCGCTCTTCGTTACGCCCTACAATTACAACGTTTGCTCCTTCAGCAACGAATTGCTTCGCCATATAAAGCCCCATACCACTTGAACCACCTGTAATAATAATCGTTTTCCCCTGCAACATCGTACTTCCCCCTTTAAGAAAAATGAATAACCATTCATTTTATTTTACTATATTTTCTCGTAAATGTCATATTAATTCTACTATTTGTGGATATCTGTATTTTTTAGAATATCAATCTATGAAAACAAAAAGACTAACTTGACGCTCTTGGTCATTTTAGTGTTATTATGATTTTTCCATGTAATCGAATCGTTCAAACAACAAACTCAAGACAAATAAAAACGAATTATTTAGCATTCCCCAATGTTAAATAATTCGTTTTTATTTATTAATTTCTGATTTCTTCATACTCAACAATTCCATTTGTGTCAGTAGGTTTATCTGATACATTTGCTATAAATACAGCAATCGCTAAAAAAACAGGGAAAATAATGACCACTACTAAAACAGACAATATAATCCATATCTTTTTGCTACTCTTTTGTTTGATAGGAGGCAGATTTTCAGCAGAAGGTGCACTATACAAGTATTGATACTCAGCTTTAATTTCCTTAGCTAATTCGTTAGGTAAAAGAAAGCTTTTTAATACCTCGTCCACTGATTTGCCATTCGTTACGGACTGCAATAAATGATCTTTTACTTCCATGACATGATTATCTCTATCCTTTTTTGGTAATGGCTCTAACTCCATTTCCAGTTGACGTATATAGTCATTTATCTTGTGATTATCCACGACTAATCCACCCCCTTAATTTCTTCAAAATAGTTTAATATTGTTTCTAACTCCTTCAGTCTATTTTCTACTAATGCTTTTCCTAAATCTGTAATACGGTAATACTTTCTAATTCTTCCTTCGTATTCTTCTGAAAATACATCCACATAATCATTCGCCGTCAATCGTTTTAATATTGGATAAATTGAACCATCTGAAATCGAAAAACACTTGCTCTCTTTCAATTCTTTCGTCAATTCATAGCCATACATCGTTTTTTTCTGTAGCATCATTAAAATGGCAATTTCAAATAAACCTTTAAGATATTGCGTATTATTATTTTTATTATCCATAAGGTAATTATATTTTATACAAGTATATGTGTCAATCATATATATAATCAACTGATACATATTAGAATTAGTTTATATTAAAGTATGGAACAGTGCCTAATAATGGCACAAGCATTAAGATGATGTCTTATTTTATGAAATTTCAACTCATTTTTATTTTTCAACAACATTATCTCAAATGAAAAGCGCCTTCCTCTTTTGCTTAATGGAAGGCACTCTGTCTCATACTATTTAAAACTCATAATGATAAGCAACCTTGTACAGCTCCATTAACTCATCCTGTGTTGGCACTTTAGGGTTATTGGCAGGACTACCACTTGCCATTGCATCGATTGCCATTTTCGGAATTGCCGCATAAAATGCATCCTCCTCAATACCCCATTGCTGTAAATTGCCAATATTCATCTTTTTACATAATTCTTTTATTGAGTCGATAGCTAAAGTCGCTAGTTCCTCTTGGGTACTATACTGTCCTTTTGCGTTGAAAAATTTTCCTATATCTGCTAGGCGCTCCACGCATGCATCCTTGGTAAATTCTAATACCGCTGGTAGTAACATCGCATTGGAAATACCATGAGGCACATGAAAAAGTGCACCGATAGGACGTGACATCCCATGTACTAAAGCAACTGATGCATTGGAAAACGACAGTCCTGCCTGCATTGAGCCTAAAGACATCGCCTCTCGCGCATCAATATCGTCCCCTTGCTCGTAGACCTTCAAAATATTATGAATAATTAAGTCCATTGCTGACAACGCAAGCACATTCGAATAAGGATGTGCTAAACGAGACAAATAACTTTCAATTGCGTGGCTTAATGCATCAATACCCGTCGCCGCTGTAATGGCTGGAGGAGAGGTTACCGTTAGCATCGGATCGACAATGGCAATTGGTGGCATAAAAGCTGGTTGTTTTATCATCATTTTCACATCATTCGTCGTGTTGGTAATCACTGTAGCATCTGTTGCTTCAGAGCCTGTGCCTGCTGTTGTTGGAACAGCTATATGCGGGATAGGTGATTGCTCGGCGATTTTCGCTAGTTTCATATAATCGCCGATATAACCACCATTTGTTGCTACAACAGCAATTGCTTTGGCTGTATCGATACAACTTCCACCCCCAACAGAAATGATAAGATCACACTGTTCTGTTTGCAAAATACTAAGACCTTGTGCTACATACGTATCCACTGGCTCAGTTGTTACACCTAAATATGAAACCGCTTCCAAACCATTCGCTGTTAATAATGCCTTACACTGATTAACAAACCCTAATCCATCCATGATAGGATCGCTAACGATAAGTGCCTTCGAACCTAGTTTTTTGGCATATACGCCTACTTCTTCAAATGCATCTTTTCCATAAACAATCGTCGCAGGAGAATTTACTGTGAAAGTTGTTTTTGTTTGTATCATAACGCATCGCTCCTCCATTATTGGGCAGTATAACCGCCATCTAATACAATCGCCTGACCTGTTAAACCTTTGGCCACATCACTCGCTAAATAAAGTGCAAGCCCTGTAATTTCTGAAACATCAAGCAAGCGCTTTTGCGGGACAAGTGGATATAGCACCTGCTCCAACACTTCTTCTACTTGAATCCCACGTGTCTTTGCTAAATCTGTAAATTGATTACGAACTAATGCTGTATCCACATATCCTGGACAGATGGCATTAACCGTAATACCGTCATTGGCTACTTCAAGTGCAGCGACTTTTGTTAATCCTATTAAGCCATGCTTTGCTGCGTTGTAACCCGCTTTACCAGCAAATCCAATAACACCGTTTATCGATGCCATATTTAGAATACGACCAAATTTATTTTTCTTCATATGGGGTAAGGCATATTTCATCGTAATAAATGGCGCTACAAGCATTACTTTTTGCATTTGTTCAAAGACTTCTGTGGGGAAATCTTCGATGTAAGATACATGTTGAAATCCTGCGTTATTAATCAAAATATCAATGCTATTAAATTTACTAACTGTGAAAGCAATCGCCTCACTAATAGCTTGTTCATCCGTGACATCACATGTATAGGCTGTTAAGTGTGGATTTTGTGCTACCACCTCAGCTAATCGTTGCTCATTTATATCTGAAATAACAACATTCGCTCCTTGTTCAGCAAATGCTTGAGCAATAGATAGGCCAATTCCACGAGCAGAGCCCGTTATAAATACTGTTTTACCTTCCATCAATTGCTATCCCTCCTACATTCCAAGTGAGAATAATACGATCGCCACGATAGTCCCAATAATTGGTATAATAACGGTTAAAGCACCGAAAGGCAAATAGGCATCCTTATGTTTTTCATTACATACAGAATTGATTGTCGTCACTACATAACCACCATGTGGTAATGAATCGAGCGAGCCAGATGCAATGGCTATTGTGCGGTGTAATGCTTCCGTATTAACGCCCATATCAATATAGTGAGGAGCTAATAGTGGCATTGCAATTGTTTGACCACCTGAAGCTGAACCTGTTAAACCGGCTATTACTGCGATTGCAACAGCTCCCCCTATAAGTGGATTGCCAGGGATATTTGTCATCACATCGACAGTTGCTACAAATGATGGTGTAGCTTTTACAACGCCCCCAAAGCCTACAACTGCTGCTGTATTTGCAATAGCTACAACAGCGCCCATTGCACCTGCGGCTAACGTTGCACTAACTGATTTTGCATATTTATAGCTTACTAAATACGCCATAATACAACCGCTCGTTAATGCAACAATTAGAGCTGATGTGCCAAGAGAGTCATGGAAGATAAACGAAATCAATAAAACGACTACTAATGGTACTAAACTTAAGATTGGACTAGGTAATTTACGCGTTTCGTCAACGACAGGATCTGTTGAACGTTCGATAAATACCTCCCCTTTTTTCACTGCCCGTTTAATCATCCAATTCAACCATAGTGCTCCACCGATCGCCATAAATAATGCAACGACAATACTCACCTGCCAACCTGCATATGGCGTTGTTCCTAAATAGGGAATCGGAATCCAGTTTTGGATTTCTGGTGAGCCTGCTGACGTCATTGTAAACGTTACAGAACCTAAACCAAGTGCCGCAGGAATAAAGCGTCTTGGAAGATTCGCCTGTTTAAATAAACTAATCGCCATCGGATAAACAGAGAAGGCTACGATAAATACTGAGACACCACCATATGTTAGTACAGCTGCTGCCAGTACTACGGCATATGTAGCATACTTCACCCCAATTTTTTCAACAATCCATTTTGAAACACTATCAGCAGCACCTGTATCTTCCATTACCTTGCCAAAAATGGCACCTGCCATGAACATTAAATACCAAGAACCAACGAAGCCCGTAAATCCATCCATATAACTTGTTAAGAAATTAGCTTGATTGTCATTTGCAGTTTGTGGGAAGAAAGCAAGACCATTTGTTAAAGCTGCAATTAAAGCAGTTAATGGTGCTGAAATTAGTAAATTGACACCCCTCATTGTTAAATAGACTAGTAGTACTAAACTTCCAAAAAGCCCAATATACGCTAACATCCACATCCCACCTATCTTTTAGAAAGTGCTATAGAGTTACATCTTATATTGCTATATGGCGTGCCTGTATACCTTCATTTCTATCGTTTCTGCGCTTAGTCACTTGACTTCCATTACTTCTTAAAACGTTCTGTACACACAGCAGTGTAAACAATATGTTAGGCTACAGACGGACACTATCTGCTAGCTAGCACCGATTACTTTTTTAGCATCCGCCTGTGGTCTTTAACATACGTTAAGGCTCTCTATGTCATTAATCATTATTACTTGGAAATGCAAATGTAGATGCTGTTTCAGTATTCGTCACCCAACGCTCTGATATTGTTTTTGTTTTCGTAAAGAAACGTGCCTGATCTGGGCCAAACATATGCCCTTCTCCAAATCGAGAGCCTTTAAATCCTGCAAAGTTATGGTAACCAACTGGAATAGGAATTGGTACATTCACCCCTACCATCCCCACATCAATTTCTGTAGTAAATTTACGTGCTGCAAGTCCATCATTGGTAAAAATTGTAACACCATTACCAAGCTCATGCTCGTTAATTAGCTGTATTGCCTCCTCTAACGAATCAACACGCACTACATTGCGAGCAGGACCAAATACTTCTTGCTCATAAATTTCCATTCCTGGTGTTACATGATCTAATAATGTTGGACCGACAAAGAAGCCTTTTGATTCGTTTACAATCGCTAGCTCACGTCCATCACAAACAACAGTCGCCCCTTCTGCTTCTCCTTTATGAATTGCAGCAAGAATCGCTTCTTTTGATTGCTGTGAAATAACCGGGCCAAAATCAGTATCTTTCTCCGTATAAGACCCTACTTTTAATGCTGCAATTTTTTCTTTTAAGATGGCTACTAAACAATCTGCGGTTTCTTCGCCCACTGGCATGATTGTTGAAATGGCCATACAACGCTGAGAAGCTGCTCCATAGGCCGCTCCAATAAATGCATTTGCCACTTGCTCAAGGTCTGCATCAGGCATTACGACCATATTATTTTTACCACCACCTAAAGCAGTGACACGTTTCCCATATTTTGAGCCAGTTTCATAAATATATTTAGCAACAGGCGTAGAACCTACAAATGAAATCGCTTGCACAATTGGGTTTTCTAATAGCTCATTAACCGCATCTTTATCGCCATTTACGACTGTCCAAATGCCATCTGGTAAACCAGCTTTTTTCCATAACTCACTTACATATAACGCGGTCATTGGTACTCTCTCTGAAGCCTTTAAAACAACTGCGTTCCCTACAGCAATCGCCATACTTGTTTGCGCTAATGGCACCATAATAGGGAAGTTAAATGGCGAAATTGCCGCTACCACACCTAGCGGATATTTAGCAGAGTAGGCATTAATTTGACCACCAACATTTACAGAGTATTCGCCCTTTACTAAATGAGGAGCCCCAATTGCTAAATCGACGGATTCTAAGCCTCGTGTAATTTCACCTCTCGCATCATCAATCGTTTTACCACTTTCCGTACAAATAATTTGTAATAATTCTTCCATATTATCTGTCACTAGATTGCGAAATTTTAATACTACCTCTGCACGTTTAGCTACTGACGTATCACGCCATTTTGGAAAGGCGGCCTGTGCTTTGACAATTGCCTCACGTGTCTCTTCTACTGTTGCTAGCGGTACTTTTGCAATAACATCACCTGTTGTAGGATTATAAACTGAACCGTAACGACCACTTTTTCCCTCAATCATTTCCCCACCAATAAAATGTGTTAATGTTTTTACTTGTTGTGCTGTTGTCATAACTGTTTTCCTCCTTTAATTTTGTTTCATCATGCACTTTTCTTTGAGACTTAAATAAGCAGCAGACATGTCGTTTTCACCAAAGCCTTCTGCTGATATATCATTGTACAGATTGACCAGTTGTTCACCAATTAGAAGGGGCACACCTGCTTCATCAGCCATATTTTTTGCCAATCTTAAATCTTTTAGTAATAGATTCGTAGAAAAGCCAGGTTCATAATTTTCATTTTTCATGTATTCTAAATAATTACGCTCATAAATCCGACTTTGACCATAACTATTACTTAATACTTCATAGAGCGTATCTGCTGCCACTCCCATACTTTCTCCAAGTACAATCGTTTCTGCAACAGCTTGCGTATAAAAGCCAATCATTAAATTGTTCAGTAATTTAATACGTGTCCCTACACTCGGAGATGTGCCAAGATGGAAAATGTTTTTTCCTACTATTTCGAAAATTCCAACGCCACTTTGGTAATCCTTTTCTTCTCCACCTATCATAATTGTTAACGTAGCATTGATAGCACCAATAACACCTCCACTTACTGGAGCTCCTAAATAACGTAACCCTAATGATTGCGCCTTTTTATGTAACGAATCATTTAATTCAGGATTTACAGTGCTAAAGTCTATTAGTAAACTTCCTTGCTTAGCATGTTGCAAAATCCCATCTTCTGATGTGTAGACATGTTCAACAACTTGTGGTGTTGGCAAGCTGGTCATAATTACTTCGCTTTGCTTTACAACGGCTTGCGATGTTGCTAAACCATTACCACCTTCTGCAATGAATTGTTCCATTGCTTTCGCATTCGTGTCAAAGCCATACACTTCATAACCTGCACGAAGTAAATTAATGGACATTGGTAACCCCATATTGCCTAAGCCGATAAAACCTAACTTGTCTTTCATTTGAGCTCCCCCATTTCCCATGAATTGCGTAAATAAGCTAACTGATCCACTAGCCAACTTTACGTTTTTATCGTAACATTAATAACGAGATACCCTTAATGACCGCGGTCACTGACTGTGGTCATTTAAATCATAAACAAACTTAATATCACTCGTCAATCAAAAAATTTTCTATTTTCTGAATAAATATTGCAATTATTATTATAGGATATTTTAATTACGGAGGCAGATGGGCATGAATTCGTTAACTACTCGCCAAAAAAAGGCATTAGAAACTCGAGAAAAATTACTGAAAACTTCTTTAGATTTATTTAATAAACATGGATTTGAACATGTATCTGTTGAACAAATTACGAAAGCATGTAAAGTCTCCAAGGGCACTTTCTATACCCATTTCCCATCCAAATACGATGTTATTTTGGAAAAATTTGAGGAGCTTGATAGCTTTTACAGTACTGTCGAAAAAAATATTGATCAATCATTGTCAGCAAGTGAGAAAATTCTTTTGCTTTATAAGGAGCAAATGTTGTATTTAACAAACGTGGTTGGCAAAGATTTATTGAGAACAGTGTATACGGCTGCCATGACGAATCAAGTAGAACAAAATCATTATTTAATTAGTCCTCAGCGCAAAATCTTTCAAATTATTAACACTTATATTGAAGAGGGTATTCAACAAGGAGAGTTTGTTAACGATTTACAAGCGGTACAAATGCAACAAATTATACAGCGTTGCATGAGAGCCAATGTTTATGATTGGTTAATTCATAATGAGGAATTTGATTTAGTTGCGCAGATGGCACATTTTACAGCAGTTGTTTTAAACGGATTAAAGAAATAAGTTAATTTGCTTAGAAAAGCAATAGTAAAGGCATCAAGAAAAAGATTTTCTTGATGCCTTTTGTCTGTTTCACTCCGCTCCGCGGATATTTCACTTTGCTACGCGGGTATTTCGCTCTGCTCCCCGGGTATTTCGCTCTGCTCCGCGGATATTTCGCTCTGCTTCGCGGATATCACTCTGCTCCGCGGGTATCACTCTGCTTCGCGGATATTTCACTCCGTTTCGCGGGTATTTCGCTCTGCTCCGCGGGTATTCCACTCCGTTTCGCGGGTATCACTCTGCTCCGCGGGTATTTCACTCCGTTTCGCGGGTATTTCACTCTGCTCCGCGGGTACTTCGCTCTGCTTCGCGGGTATTTCACTTTGCTCCGCGGATATTTCGCTCTGCTTCGCGGATATTTCGCTCTGCTTCGGGGGTATTTCACTTTGCTTCGCGGATATTTCGCTCTGCTCCGCGGGTATTTCACCTTGCTCCGAGGGTATCACTTTGCTCCGCGGATATTTCACTCTGCTACGCGGGTATCACTCTGCTCCGCGGGTATTTCACTTTGCTCCGCGGGTATTTCTCTCCACTCCGCTCAAGTATTTCTACCATGGAGATAAACGCTCTGCTTCGCGATAACTTGCTTTATTATCCTACAAAATATTGGGCCACAATCGTTTCAACAGGTAATGGTTTATTATATAAGTACCCTTGTCCTTTTTGACAACGATGACGCTTTAAAAACGCTACTTGTGATGGCTCCTCTATTCCTTCTGCAATTACTTCAAGCCCTAAATTATGAGACATCGAAATGATGGCTTTAATAATTGCCTCATTTTTATCATCCTTTTCGATATCCGCAATAAACGATTGGTCAATTTTAATGATATCGATTGGATAACGTTTCAAATAGCTAAGTGAAGAATAGCCCGTACCAAAATCATCAACCGACACATAAACACCTAGCTGCTTTAACTCCGTTAAAATTGAAAATGTTTCATGCACATTCGTCATAGAACTTTCGGTAATTTCCACTTCAATTAAATGTGGCGATACATTATATTTTTTCAACGTTGCTTTAATTTTACGAGCAAAGTTTTCTTTTCTAAATTGTTTGGGCGATATATTGATGGCAATCCTGACTGGACGATAGCCCTTGGCACGCCATTCCTTTTGATAGCGACAAACTTCATTAATAATCCAATCACCAATTTCTACAATTAAGCCTGTTGCTTCAGCAATCGGTATAAACTGTGCAGGGGATACAAAGCCAAATTTCCGATTATTCCATCGTAATAACGCCTCAAAGCTATTAATGCTATTATCGTTTAAATTCATCTGTGGTTGTAGATGAATACTTAGTTCATTAAATTCAATGGCCCGTCTTAAATGTGCCTCCATCAATGCCTCATTTGGAAAAACATTTGTCATATCTTCACGATAATAGCGGTAATGTGAACGTCCGTGCTCTTTAGCAGAGAATAAAGCTTGATCAGCCTTTCGTACGAGAGTCTCCAAATCCTTACCATCTGCTGGGCTTAAAGAAATACCAATGGAAACACTAATAAAATACTCCTGATCATCAATCATAAATGGCTGTTTTAACGAATCTAAAATGGCATTCGCCAATTGCTCTATTTTGTCTATAGTGGCATCTTTTAAAATAAAAATAAATTCATCACTATTATAGCGATAGAGCGAGCATTGCGCGTAACAAAATTCACGAAGCCTATGACAAAACATTCGCAAAAGTTCGTCACCCTTACTTTCACCAAGAGACTCATTAAATTTTTTAAAACGGTCAATATCGACTAAAAGAATGGTTGCTTGTTGATGTTCACTTTGCTTATCATTCAAATGTTGTAGCCAATGCTCTTTAATAGCTTTTCGATTCCAAATACCAGTCAATTCATCCGTTAAGGCTAAATAGTAAAAGGAATCATGATAACTCTTAAATAAGTTCGCGTCTCTAACGAAAAAATGTACCCCAATTATTTCACCATTAAAATATGTTGGATGTGTACGCAAATAAAATGGTTCATTACTTAGTAGGTTACCCTTAAATAAACATTTTGGCATATCCAATGTAGCGCCTTCAATCGTTTTAGCAAATAATAATTGGACTTCGTTTACATAGTTACACTCTAATAATGAAAAAATATCAAGTCCTATAAGGCTGTGATGTTCTCTCGACAATAAAGACGTAGCGGTAACATTTTGATGAACAATACGACCTTGTAAATCAGTCGTTAATATTGGACATACATGTTGTTCAACAAATTGCAAATATGGCTTCGTATCACGCTGTTCCTCACGTAAAATAACAGCTATTATAGATGGCTCTATTTGCTGTACACTTACGGCAAACGATTTTTGCATTTGCTCAGTCTCTGAATAAAGCGCAATCTTACGAGCAATGTTAAATTCCTGTTGTATTATCTTCCATAATTGTTGCCAACATTGCTTGTTAAAAAATTGCTTTGCTGTCGTTGCTTTCTCATCCTGCAACGCTATAGCTAATGGTAGTTTGTCGTTATAATAAACGATTTCAAAATCCCCATCATCAGCTTGTTTTAAGCATACTACTGCATCGAACGGATTAAGCAGTGCCAACTGTCGATAGTTTGTGAATTGCGCTACATTCTTTCTATATTTTTTCATTATATCCCTCTCTAGGTAGCGTGTTTACTCTAGTCGTCTAAGACGCTTATTATTTATTCCTCATCTAGCGTAGGCTTTAGAGCATCCTTTAAGAAAATTTCTTGACTATTAATAGGGTCTTCGCTGCGATCAAATTCTTTGTAATGATATTTCCCATTGGAATCTTGGATACGAGCCTTTGCTGTATCCTCAAGTTGTTTATTCATAATATCCATAATACGAGCTTTTGCTTCAATTGAATAGACAGGGAAAAGAATTTCAACGCGTTTAATCATATTCCGGGTCATCATATCTGCTGAGGATAAGTACACCTTATTCTCACCATTATGATGGAACCAATAGATGCGTGAATGTTCAAGGAACCTGCCAACAATACTTGTAACGGTTATATTTTCGCTAATGCCTGGAATACCTGGGCGTATGCAGCAAATCCCCCGTATAATAAGCTCGACTTTTACACCAGCAATAGATGCTTCGTAAAGCTTCATCATTAAATCCTTATCCGTCAATGAATTCATTTTGGCACGAATAAATCCATTTCCGTATTTCTTATGACAGCTTATTTCCTCATCCATTAAACGAATAAATTCATCGCGAATATCAAATGGTGCAACGACTAAATGATTAAATGTAGGTTTTTCCGTATAGCCGCTTAAATAATTAAAAAAGTTCGTGGCATCAATTCCAAATTCCTTGTCTGATGTTATGATGCCCATATCTGTATAAATTTTTGCAGTTGCATCATTATAATTTCCTGTTCCAAGATGAACAAAACGTTCAATCTTGCCATTACGACGACTTACAACTAATGTTATTTTGGAATGCGTTTTTAAATTATTCATACCATAAATAACAAGACAGCCTGCTTGCTCTAGTTGTTTTGCCCAATGCACATTATTTTCTTCATCAAAACGTGCTTTTAACTCTACTAAAACAGTCACTTGTTTACCGTTTTCAGCTGCGAGTTTTAATGCTTGTATAATTGGAGAATTCCCACTAACTCGATAAAGTGTTTGCTTGATTGCCAGTACATTCGGATTAACAGCAGCCTCTGAAATAAAGTCCACTATCGGTGCAAATGATTCATATGGATGATGGAAAAAAATGTCCTGTTGCAATGCTTTTTCAAAAATATTTTCATCTGACTGTAAATCTAAAGGTGGCTGTGGAATAAAGCTTTCATACTCTAAATGCTCCCGTCCAACAGCTATACCTTTTACAAATGAGAACATAAATGTTAAATCGAGCGGACCGTCAATATGAAAAACATCTGTCTCCTCGATTTCAAATTCTTCTAGTAAGTATGCAAGTACCTCATCATTCATTTCCCCTACACGTACTTCTAGGCGGCTGCCAACACCCCATTTACGTTTTTTAAGCTCTTTTTCAATTTCTACCAGTAAATCACGGGCACCTTCCTCATGAATCGTTAAATCTGCATTACGTGTTAGACGGAAAGCCTGTGCCGATTTCACACTGTAGCCATAGAAAAGCTTTTCGATATGAGCGACAATAACATCTTCAAGTAGAACAATCACTGTCTCACCCTCAGCAGAAGGCACTTTAATATAGCGATCCAAAACAGATGGTACTTGCACTATGGCAACCTTTTCACGGCTTTCTAAATCTGTCTCATCTTGTTCCAATAGGACAAGTATATTTAATGTTTTACCAAGCAAGGTTGGAAATGGTCGATAAGCATCTACTGCTACAGGTGTTAAAACTGGGAAAATGGTTTCAGCAAACATTTCATTGATAAACGCCTTTTGCGTACTATTTAAATCTTTCATGTCTGCAATATGTACATTGTGCTGTGGTAGTAAATCGTAGATTAAGTGACGATATACTTCTGTTTGTCTGCGCACTAAAGCTTGCGTACGTTCAGCAATTTTCGCTAATTGCTCTTTTGGTGTTAAGCCTGACTTATTCTCAGCCTTATGGAAGCCTGCACGCACTTGGTCCTGAAGTCCTGCCACACGCACCATGAAAAATTCATCTAAATTGGAGCTAAAAATCGCTAAAAACTTCAGGCGTTCTAGCAGAGGATTATTGATATCCTCTGCTTCTTCTAATACACGTTCATTAAACGCTAACCAGCTTAGTTCGCGGTTATTATAATATTGAGGTTTTGCTATTTCTTCTAGTAAACGGCTATGTGATTCTGAAAATTCTTCTTCATGTAATCGATTGTTTGTTACTTCTGTTGTCATCTTGGTTCCACCCTTCTTCAATGAAGTTTACTTTTATTGGTATCTTTAGAGCACGTTCTAGATGTTTCTTATGCCGATTTGCTTGATATTTTTCAGCAGCAGCATTTTTTTTGACGTATACGTTAAGCTGAACATAATTGTCTAAAGGTTGCATTTCAATCGCATGTACAATATTTCTTTTTGAAACATTTAATGCATAGACAAATTTTAACAACGTGCCGAATTCGCGCATTTTGCGATACTCTTCACGACTCATCCATTCGGTAAAAGGAGCCGCAAATCGTTCAAAATAATCTTTATTTTTATATGAAGCTAAAAGTGCTAATTTTAGACGCTCTTTATGATTCAAACCATCAATTGATTGATTGGCAATTAAATAAAACGTATGTTGACTAGCGGAGCTTAACTCAATATATTCCCCAATATTAAAAATCTTTGCTGCCTTTCTTAGTAACTGCAAATCATTTTCATCAAATTGTAAATAATTCAAATGGCAACACGCACGATAAAGTTGATCTGCTAAATGCATTAAATAATCAACTTCTCCCTCTGAACGTCCATATTGTCGAGCTAATTTTCTAGCGTTTCCCTCAAAGACATTATATTTGTCAAAAGCATCTTCATCTTCTTGTAAAATACGATGGATAATCAGCCCTTCCCGTAAACCTTTTTTCGTTAACTGGAAGACCTCACTACCTACAATTTCCATAAGTACGCGGAACACTTCTAATGCGGGTACAATAATATCAGCACGATCCGTTGATAACCCATCCAAATGTTTTAGTTCTTGAAAACTTAAATTTCCTAAAAACGCACCAAGCTGATCTAAATCTTCTTTAGATATTTCATAGCCATGCACACTCGCAATAGGATATTGCTGTCGTTGCTGATGAACTTGCGCGATATTTCTCGCACTGCCCCCAATTGCAATAATCGGTAATCCCACTTGTTGAATCCAAGGTAGTGATTTGAACTGCTCCTTAACAAAAGCAACCAGTTCTTTCTTCTCACCACTATTCATAATGTCACCCTTTACGAAACGTTGCTTTAATGACACCGTTCCAAAAGGAAAACTAAATGATTCAACTAGTTCCTTATTTTTAAATAATGTTATTTCTGTACTTCCTCCCCCCATGTCAATCGTTACAGCAGACAGAGTACCGATTGAATGGGCTACAGCAACATAACCGAAATACGCCTCTTCCTCTTCAGACAAAAGCTCAATCTGTACGCCCGTTTTCTCCTTCATTAAAGCAATAATCTGGTCTCTATTCGTCGCTTGACGAATGGCGGCTGTTGCAGCTGCTTTCACATCGACAATTTCAAAATCATCAAGCATTGCTTTAAATGTTAACAACGTTTCTGTTAGTACTCGAATACCTTCTTCGGACATGGCTCCTGACGGTTGCAAATATGTTCGTAAACGCGCAACCGTTTTTATATTTCCAAGTTCTCGAAGACCTTCTTCATTATCATACTGATATAGTACCAATCGTATTGTATTCGAGCCGATATCAATAATGGCCGTTTTTAATTCATCCAAATAATTCACTTCCTTCACAGGACAATAGGTGGTGGTCTTTTTATTTTGTGTTAAAAGCATCCTCATTATACAAAAAAAGTCGGAACCAAAAAGGTATCCGACTTTCGTTTGTATTAATATTTCAGGATACCAATTATTAGTATTGTGAAGTTCCTTTTTCGCTAGCTTTATAAAATAAGTTGATCGACACGTAAAATTAGTTCGGCAATTTCAGGTTTACTAATTTGGTCCTCAGCACCTACTTGATCACCTTTATGGCGAAGATCATCAGTAATTAAACTAGAGAAAATAATGACCGGCAGCTTTTGTAAATCAGGATGCTCTTTAATTTTTCGTGTAAGATGGTGACCATCCATTTGTGGCATTTCAATATCTGTTACAACTAATTGAATGTGCTCTGTAACATTATTGCCACTTTTCGCTAATGAATCTAAATATTCATAAGCATCACGACCATTTTCAAAGAACTCTACATTCTCATAACCGGCTTCCTTCATCGTATCAAATAATAATTTACGTAATAATGGTGAATCTTCAGCAATTAAAATGCGTTTTTCAGAACGTTCACGTTTACCAAGCTTTTTCACGGACTCTACATTAATACCCGATTCAGGGTTAATATCAACCATGATTTTCTCAAAATCTAGCAATAAAATCATTTGCTCATTTTGCTTAATAACACCGATTACTTGTGAAGTCCCACCCTGATACATATCAGAAGGCTTTTCGATTTGATCCCATGAAATACGGTGAATTTGTGTCACATTATCGACATGGAAAACAACTCGTTGTTTATTAAACTCAGCAACAATATATTTTTGTTGCGGATTACGTTCTGTGCTTTGTATTCCTAGTACTCGTAGCATATCTACTACCGGTAATACCTCGCCTCTTAATTGAATAATTCCCTCTACATGCGGGTGCGCGTGTGGAATAAACGTTACTGGAATAGGTTGAATAATTTCTTTTACTTTAATAACATTAATACCAAATTTATTGTTAGCTACTTCAAATTCAACGATTTCTAGCTCATTTGTGCCACTTTCTAATAATATGCCCTTATGTTCCAAAGCAACCCCGCTCCTTTCTATTTCAACATCAATTTATAATTCAATTGTATCATAGGCGATACAATTCTCCTACTTGGTATTTCCATTTTTATCATTAACTTTTAGATGCACCAATAGACCAATTACTGTCATTAATATTAATGTTGATAATGCTACTCGACTTGCTAAAGTACCATAATCCTTCATCCATAATGTGACAGTTCCATAAACTGCGGGGCCTATTATTGACGAAACTTTCCCAGAAAAAGCAAATAACCCAAAGAACTGGCCTCTCTTGTTATCTGGGGATAGCGCAATAATATATGTTCTCGATGTCACCCACATAGAACCTAATGAAATACCGAACATACTACCTGCAATCCAAAACATCCATTGCTCGGTTGCAAAGACAGCAAATGTTAAAGCGATAATCATGATAAAAGCAACAATGGTAATCGCTCTCTTCGCTCCAATTGCTTTTGTAATATAGCCAAATGCCAGTGAACCAATAATTGTCGATACGGTGGATACTAAATATAGGATGATAAATTGACCTGAAGTAAACCCGACAATGGTTGTGGCATATACCGCCATCATCGCAATGGTCGTGGCAATCGCATCATTTAAAAAGAAGTACGCAATCATAAAAGTAAAGATTGCCTTATACTGCTTCATATCCTTAAATGTACTAATAATTTCCTTATAGCCTTCAAAAAAATGAGTTGTCTTACGTTGCTCTTTTGGGATCGGTGTATCTTTATTAATGAAAAATAAAGGCAATGAAAATAATAAATACAAAATCGCCGTTGGTATAAAAGCGCGATGGAAATCACTGCTTCCTACATATAAATAAACAAGCAATCCAAAAAGTGTGCCTAAATAACCAATTGCTACACCATAACCGGAAATAAGAGGCATTTCTTCTTTTGTTCCTAAATCACTCATCATCGAATCATAGAATACGAGACTCGAATTAAAGAAAAACTTCGCTATCACAAAACTTGCAACAACTAAAAATAAGCTAAGAGGTACACCTGAGTAATTGATTGTCGTCTGTAAATTTGCAAAAATCCCCATCATAAAGGTAAATAGAATAGATATTGATGCAAACCAAACTATAAATCTCTTTTTATAGCCCGTTTGGTCAATCCAGACACCAAAAAGTGGTGAAAAGACTACTAAGAAAAAACTGGCTATGGCATTGGCATACGAAATAAATGTACTTGCTACCTGTTGCATTACCTCATTCGTACCTAAAGCTTCATCCATATAAAATGGAAAAAATATTGTATTAATATTTGACGAAAATATCGTATTAGCAAAATCGTAAAATGCCCATGATAGTATTGGCAAAGATAAATATATGGCTAACTGATTTCGATGTTGTACGTCTATCGCTGTACCCTTCTTCATAAAACCCTCCCTCCAATCTCTATAATAATCAATTAATTTCTCTCTATAATAAAAAATACCTTTTTTAAAAGAAAATTAATATTATTTACAATATATCAGTAATTCTAGTGAAACATAACTGCCAAATGGCCATAAATTGGTTGACACCTTACCTCCATTTGTCCCTAAAAACAAAAAAGATATTCAAGCCCCTCGCTTGAATATCTTTTCTATCATTCCTCAGCAATCGTTACCCATTTACTAGACCATTCTTCAATAGCTTTTAGCACAGGGGTAATTGCATATCCTTTTTCTGTAAGTTCATATTCAATAACGAAGGAGTAGATGGAATTACAGTACGTAACACGATTTCCTCGGTTTCTAACTCCTTTAATCGCTCTGTTAACACACGACTGCTAATATTCAACTGATTTTTAATGGTGGAATATCGCTGTGGACCATCAAGTAGCTGATAAATAAGTAACGTATTCCAACGATGGTTCAATATCATAAGCGCTTTTTCAAATCGCGGACACATGTTTTTTTGATTCAAGTTACTATCCTCCTTTTTTACTAGGTTCTACTTAAGAGTATATCACTTTTTAAAAATCCTTTCGAAAAATACACTTAGTTACTTGACAAAAGTTATTTTTAAAAATAAACTAAGTTACGAAATGTAAGTTAAAGAAAAGGAGTTATTACATTATGCAAAATATTGGTTCAACTATTTTACGTGTCGTTCTCGGCATTATTTTTGCAGTTCATGGTTTCCAAAAATTCCAAGGCGGCATTAGCTATACGGCTGACTTCTTTGATAGTCTCGGTATTCCAGGCTTTATGGCGTATGTCGTTGCGATTATTGAATTAGTCGGTGGAGCTGCTATTATTTTAGGTTTCGCAACAAGAATCTTCGGTGCTTTATTGACCATTACAATGATTGTTGCTATCTTTACAGCAAAACTTAGCATTGGTTTTATCGGCGCTAATGGTTTGGCTGGCTATGAGTTTGACTTAGCTTTAGGTGCGATAGCACTTTACTTTGCCCTTGCTGGAGCTTCTAGCTTCTCATTAGATTCTCAACTTTTTAATAAAGAGTAGAGAATTGTCTATGCTATGGATGTTTTTCAAAATGGTACGAGCGATTCAAAGACTTTTTGTGGCGGTTTCATTTAAGAAGGTGGTACCACGAAAAGTGGAGCCAAGCACTCAGACAAACAACCTAGCAAAAAAAGTGTTAGATTGATGATTACTCAATCTAACACTTTTCCCTATAAGCTGACTATTTATAATACGTTAGCAGAGCCTGCGTACCATTTTCACCATAACCTGCTTCGATCAGCTTTTCATACATTTCATATGCTAATGCTAGCCCTGGTAAAGAAATACCCATTTTCTTTGATTCATCTAAAGCGATTTTCATATCCTTCACGAAATGCTTAATATAAAAACCTGGCGCATAGTCTTCTTTAATCATACGTGGTGCTAAATTACTTAAAGACCAAGACCCTGCCGCACCAGAAGAGATGGATTGTAATACAGTAGATAAATCGAGTCCAGCTTTTAAGCCATAGGCAAGTGACTCACACACACCAATCATGCCAGATGCAATGACAATTTGATTGCACATTTTTGCATGCTGTCCGGCACCTGCTTCTCCCTGATACACGATATTTGCACCAAATTGTTGCAACACTGGAACAGCTCGATTAAAGGTCATTTGGTCACCACCTACCATAATAGACAAGGTACCGTTTTGCGCCCCAACATCTCCACCAGATACGGGAGCATCTAATGCTTCTATCCCTAACGTCTGTGCATGCGCATATATTTTCTTCGCTAAAGTTGGTTCAGATGTTGTCATATCAATGACAATATTACCTGCCTTGGCAGTTTGGAATAAGCCATTTTCACCGAAGTAAACTTCCTCGACATCTGCTGGATAACCAACCATCGTTAGCGCTATATCCTTCTCTTTAAAAGCCTCTGCAGGGGAGCTAGCCCAACTTGCTCCTAAAGCGATTAACGGCTCTGCTTTTTCTTTTGTACGGGTATAAACCGTCACCTCATGGCCATTTTGCAGTAAGTGTTTAACAATACTAGCACCCATAACACCTGTGCCGATAAATGCAATACGCTCTTTTCCCATATGTAATTACTCCTTTACTTGAATCAATAGTACGCTAAAAGCTGACGCTTTTCTTAGAAAAAGCACCGAGTCGCGCCTTCCGCTCACAATAAATGTGCTCTCAAAATAAGACAATACGATTATTCCTTTTACACATTTCAAATTAGCTAAGGTATTGGGAATAGTAGTAAGTTTTATTTATGTGTACTTAGTGTAGTTGAATCAGTTCAATAATTCAAACTCTTCTTAATACTTGTACTAAAGTTTGTCTGTCTTGCATATATACCGAATAAGCAAAAAAAAGAGAGCAGGTGATGGGAATCACTGCTCTAAAGGGGGAAATGAGAATGTTGCTGTGTTCAATATAATTATTCCCCAGTACATTCACTTTTAATCATCTAATCTAAAAAAATTTTACTCTGAATACTGAAACAAATCATCCTGATCTTCTTCTTCTAACGTTGTCTGTCTATAATAAGTATTCATTAACTGATCTAGTCTGCGACTCAGTTGAATGGTTTTTGCATTCTGTAACCCGTTTTCCACACCAGAGCGAATCATCATCTCACGAGTTTGTTCCATTTGTTTCAAGAGTAGATTGACCATTCATACAACCCTCCAACATACAAATAATCATACCATTATTATACATTTATATTTCATTTCTTACAGCATTATGTTCCGACAATGTTCGACAAATTAGCTTCTAGGAATTTCCAAATAAGTGTAGATTATAATCCCATTTTGCTTTGCTTCACCTCTAAAATGTTTAAATAATGGGTGTTTTACTAATACTTCTCGAAAATCATAAAATTGTTCTTTATGAATTTCGATACTTTGGATTTCTCCATTTTGCAATTGTTCAAGCATTGTTTCATATTGTTCCATTTTTTCCAATCCTTTCTCTTACTTTATTTTGTGTAATAAATTATGAATTATTCAAAAAAGGCTTTACGTTTTCCTTTTTTTCATGCAAACTGTATATTATTAGTCGATGAAGGAGCTGACTGTCTGTGAAAATAGCTGAAGTTGGAAATATTATCGAGTTTAAAAATGGTTTGCAAGGCATTGTTGAAAAAGTAAATGAAAATTCGGTGATCGTTGATTTAACATATATGGAGAATTTTGATTCCCTTGAAATTGAAGAAAAAACGGTCGTCAACCATAAACGTTACAAAATCTTATACGCAAGTGAAGCTTAATATTCTGAATAGTCCCTTTTTGTCTTTATAGATGATAAGGGACTATTTTTTTGGTAAAATTAAAGTATGGAGGTCGAATTATGCTTACAAATTCGAAACAAACAATAATACTTCTCCTTTCTTTATTATTCGTTTATGGCATGCTTGCTTTTACATTTGCTAATCCTGCTGTATTTTGGTACTTGTATGCATTTACCCTGCTCGTATGTATAGCTATCGCTATTCTATCAGGTACAATCGAAGATCAATTGCCTACGTGGAAATTTCTGATTTTCGGCATCGGATACGGTACAATCGCATATGGCATTATACGTTTTGGTTATTGGCTCGCACCATTTATAAATGATCGGCTAGTAGGATCCGTACAAAAGTTTTTAACAGTTTACGGTCCACAAAATATATGGCACTATATTTTCCTTGTTTTCATTGTAGCCATTGGTGAAGAACTATTTTGGCGTGGCTACGTACAACAACAATTAAAACGTTTTATGCGCCCTGTTTTAGCAGTTATTGTAACAGCAATTTTATGTGCCATTTCGATTGCATTTAGCGGTTTTAAGCTTGGTATCATCGCAGCTCTTGTAACAAGCCTGATTTGGGGCTTTATCTATGAATGGCGCAAGAGTATGCCTTTAGTTATTGTAGCCCATGTTGTTTTTGTTTTATTATTGTTTTTAGTGTTACCTTTAACATCATAACAAAAAAAATTGGAAACATTTTATCTTTTATTAGCGTTTAATATAGAAAGGGAGGGCTTTTCATGCAAAAAAAATTAATTACAATGCTTGCATTATTACTAACAGCTGTTTTAGTAGTGGGGTGCAATACCTCTGATAAGACAGAACAATCAGATGCTGCACAAAACGAACCAGCAAACACAGCGACTGAGGAAAAACCAACTGATAGTGAACCTGCAGGCGACGACGCGCAAGAAACGCCTACATCAGATGATGCACAAACAGAAGTACAATCTAAACCACAACAAGAAGTAAAATACGTACAAAAAGGTGTCGACAAAAAGGAAAATGCAACTGAATCTAAAAGTGTAACTCAGAGCTATAAAATCCAACAGCTACCTGGATTTACTCTTTCTCAAGAAGAACCTGGAAAAGACATGCTAGTCTCAAATGCTGATGACGAAGTATTTATGCGTATTGAAACAACTACTACTGCTGAAACAAACTATGATGCGGCGAAAACAGCTATGCAGGACTATATGAATGCAGTTGGAGGAACAGTTGCATTATCTGCTGAAGAACTTTCCGTATTTAAAGATGTCCAAAATATTGAAGGCTATGTTGTAGACTTTGATACTGAAAAAGTAATTGGCGTAGTATTTGAAAAAGATGGACTTATTATAAAGTTAACAATTCATGATAATGATGAACAAGATTTAACAGCCGCTATGCTCGCAATGGCAGCAACTATTTCTAAAAATTAATTTAATACACATCCCAAGAGGTCTTAGAAGTCTTTCTAAGACCTCTCTTTTATTTACCAATAAAAACTAAGGTTTGCTTGTAAAGACGTCTAAAAAGCTTCTCAAAGGGTAAAAACAGCTATTCTATACAAACCATTCCCCTAAACAATGTTTCCATTCTTTTAACACGCAAAAAAAAGTCGCCTCAAAATCTATTTGAGACAACTCTTTTTAATAAGACAAATCTTTAATGGATAGCCCTAATTTTTTTAATAAGCCAATCGCTACATCCTTTTCCTCGACGGATAATGCACTCATCAATTCATGTAAATGTTGTTCGTGCTTTGGAAATAACTCGCCCATAAACGCCTCACCTTCAGCTGTAATTTCCGCATAGGTAACGCGACGATCTGATGGACAGGAAACCCGTAAAAGATAACCTCTTTTTTCAAGCTTATCAATTACATACGTAATAGACCCACTGGCAAGTAATATTTTATTACCGATTTGCTGCAATGGTTGTCTCCCTTTATGATACAGGAGCTCTAAAACTGCAAATTCAGTAGGATTCAAGCCATTTTCTTGAAAAAAATGGTTTGTCATCTCATTAATTGCTTTATGGGCACGGGATAATACAATATATAATTTTAAAGTTTGCTTTAAATCTTCTGACGTCATAGCCTAGTCCTCACAATTCGCTCTTTATCAATTTCATTATAGCGACTTTTGAAAAGCATTGTCAAAAGCATTCAATAACAGCACACTATGCTAAATAAAATTAGCAAGTTTTTCTCTCTATTTTAGGTAACTAAATAAGCAGAATCCTTCACAGAAACATCTAAAGTATCCAACTGATTGAATGTGTACACTGGAAACTGCATATGGAAGCATGTCCCTTTTTGTACTTCACTTTGAACACCAATTACACCTTCATGCTCTTCGATTACCTTTTTCACGAAAGCAAGGCCCAGTCCTGTCCCTGTTGATTTCGTCGTGTAAAAAGGTTGGAATAGATTTTGGATTGTATTATTATCCATTCCACTGCCTTCATCTTTTATCATTAATTCGACAATCGTACAGTCTGTCACATTCATTTCTACCGTAATTGTGCCGCCTTTGTTCATTGCTTCCATAGCATTTTTAATAAGATTTATAAATACTTGCTTTAAACGATTTTCATTGCCGCCGATATATACTTCTGTCACTGACGGTATATATTGAATCATAATTTTTTTCATTAATGCATCCGGCAACATAAATTCGATTACCTGTCTTACAATATGATCTAAGTTGATTAACTCTACCTTCATACTTGTTGGCTTAGACAATACTAATAGTTCCGATAAAATTTGCTCCATACGCTGTAACTCACTATCTATGACAGATAAATACATACGTGACTCTTCATCTGCATTCAGCTTTAATAGTTCTGTAAACCCTTTTAAAGAAGTAAGTGGATTACGAATCTCATGTGCGATACTAGCTGCCATTTGACCTACCACATTTAGTGCTTCCTGATGCTCTACTTTATGTTGCAGTTGCTTCTTCTCAGTTTCATCATTAATGACAGTGACGATAATATTATTATACTCATCGAAAACACTTGAGATTTCGTAGTAGCAAGTTCTACTTACTTGCGTCTCGTCCACAACATGAATATTGGCATGTTTGTCACCCATCAATTTCGAAAGATAGGTTGTAATTTGTCCATTCTTCATTGTAAATGAATCAAATATATGTTGATGTGCTTTATGGAGTAGTTGTGATTTTTCTATTTTTAAATACATTTCGGCATATTTATTTAAACCAAGAATAATCCCACTTGCATCACTCACAATAACAGCATAAGGTAAATGATCATATGCACTGAAGGATTGAGATTGTTCCTGCTCCTTGCTAACATACAATTTAAGCGCTCTGTCATTATTGATCGTTGATAGTTGTGCGACAATTTCTTCAGTGTTCGGATCATAGAAACATTTAAAGACCATCTTTTCAAATTCATTGTTGTTTGTTTGAATATTAAATATTTCTTCAGATCTTAACTCACATTGTAGTTCTTTGACAAACTTAGCCCATTTTATATTTGAGGACTCGTCCATTGTAATATAGCCAATATACGTTAAATTAAGATTAAAAAGTTTAATAGCTGCCTCATTACAATTCAAAATTTTTCCTGCTTTATTGAGAATAAGTGTTGGTGACGAAGTACTTTTCATAAGATTTCCAAAACATTGATTTATATCATTTTGCTTCAACTTTCTCACCGAACCTTTCAAAAGAGTAAAAAACCTCTCATTCGAATTTTGAGCCTTTACTATACTTTATGACTGTACGATTCTATTATTACAAAATTTAGTAAATTTAAGTATTTAAAATTATTTCACGAACCGTTCACAAAATAAATAGGTAAAAAGGATTATATTGTTTGTCAGCTACTTGACTGTTACAATTAGAAAGTGAAAGGAAGATTAATGCATGAATACTATTTTAACTACATTAAACGCAAAGTATATCCACACTAATTTGGCATTGCGTTATTTAAAATGTGCTGCTTTACCTGAATACAATCCAACCATTGCAGAATACACAATTAAAGACCCCGCTTTTAATATTGTATCAGATTTATTTCAAAAAAACCCTGATATTGTAGGATTTAGTTGCTATATTTGGAATATTGAAGAAACTATTCACGTTATTAAAATGTTAAAAACAGTTTGTCCTAATGTTAAAATTTTGCTCGGTGGGCCTGAAGTATCTTACGATGTCCATCATTGGTTAAGAAGAGTTGAAGAGATTGATTTTATTGTTATGGGCGAAGGAGAAACATCCTTTAAACAGCTACTACGCCATTTGCATGGCGAAATTCCATTAGAAGATGTTCCTGGAATTTGTTACTTAGAAGACGGAAAAGTTCGAATTCATGCGCAAGCACCTAAAATTGACTTACGTGAATTACCAAGTCCATTCCGTTTTGAAGAGGATCTTCCACATCTAGGAAAGCGAATTCAATATATTGAGACGAGCAGAGGCTGTCCTTTTAGCTGTCAATTTTGCTTATCTTCTATTGAAGTAGGCGTGCGCTATTTCAATAGAGAAAGTATAAAGGAAGATATTCGATATCTTATGAATAATGGTGCCCGCACTATTAAATTTGTCGATCGTACATTCAATATTAGCCGTAGCTACGCAATGGAAATGTTCCAATTTTTAATCGATGAACATAAGCCAGGTGTTGTTTTCCAGTTTGAAATTACTGCTGATATAATGCGTCCTGAGGTCATTCAATTTTTAAATGACAACGCACCTAAAGGGCTTTTCCGCTTTGAAATAGGTGTCCAATCTACCAATGATTTAACAAACACGCTTGTACAACGCCGTCAAAACTTTGAAAAACTTAAACGAACAGTAACAATGGTCAAAGATGGCGGTAAGATTGATCAACATTTAGATTTAATTGCCGGTTTGCCAGAAGAAGACTATGCTAGCTTCCGTCAAACCTTTAATGATGTTTTCGCAATGCGACCAGAGGAATTACAACTTGGCTTCTTAAAGCTATTGCGCGGCACTGGTCTTCGTTTGGAGGCTGAAAAATTCGGTTACACCTATGTAGATTTAGCTCCATATGAAATCTTTTCGAATAATGCTTTAACCTTTGATGATATCGTTCGTATTAAACATGCAGAAGATGTTCTCGAAAAATATTGGAACGATCATCGTATGGATTACACCATTGAATACCTAGTTACTGAAGTATTCGAGACACCATTTGATTTCTTCCAAAACTTCGGCACTTATTGGGAAACAAAAGGCTGGTCCCGTATCGGACAGCAGTTAGAAGATTTATTCCGTCGTTTACTGGAATTTTTAGAAACAGTGGAAGGTGCTAATTTACAAATTATTCAAAGCTTAATGCAACTAGATTATTTAAAAGCACAACAATTCCAGCCACGTAAATTATGGTGGAATGAGCGGCCAACAGAATTACAACAAAAAGCACTATACACAGCTCTACGGGAAAATCCGATAATTGCTGGTGAAGAATTTGCTAAGTTTAATTTAACAGAGAAAGAATTATTCAAGCATACACTTATTATCCCGCATTACTTGGACTATCAAAATTTCTCGAATGGCAAAATTGTACAAAAAAATGGTTATCTTTTAACTTACTTCCGTCACGGACAAGCACCTTATTTTGCAACAATCCCTACTGTTTAATAAAAAAACGCTATTCTCTAAAGTGAATAGCGTTTTTTTCTATTAGTAACTTATAAAATTGCATTTTCCAGCTCACAACATTCTTTTTTTACTAAATAAATAATATATTACAGTTTACTAAAACTAATTAATGGTGTTAGTACAGCTTTCTTAATGAAACCTTCAAAAAGTAGGTCTTTAAACCTTAATTAAATAAAACAAAACTTAGAAATAATACCTATTTAGAAAATTTAAAATTAGGAAACACTTTAATAAATTTTCTAAATTTTTGGACATTTTTTCGTCACAATTACCATTTAAGTGTAAATTGCTTACTATGACTTTGAAAGAAGCGCTAAAAGCTATTAATAATATCCTATATCGCTTTTGCCAACGACCAACGTCTATGCTGTCTTTCAGTTATATATTAAATACTAAATACAATATAATAGAAGAAAGTCAACTTTAAGAAATCTTTTAGCATAAAACACTAAAAAGTCCAAGCTTGCTTGCTTATAGAATACATAGCTTTTTAAGTATTATAAAGTACGCTTCACTACTGAAATTAGCAATCCTAAAGCTTCACTATCTGTCATTCTGCTTACTCGATCACTATGGTCTACTTTCGTTATGCCACGTTTATGTGTCTCTTTTAAGAGTTCCTTTAAATCCTGCTTTGCTGTGCTTGTAAGTGTCATGTTTATTTCTCCTTTTATCCCTTTTTCATTACTGGGTTCATTGTTGCTTCTATGCATTTCAAAATATTCTAATGCCCCTCAGTTCTAATACGTTGTAGACAATTTCTTTTTGACCACTCCTAAAGTGTTTTACCCATTACGTGTCCTATTCAAACTGTAGTTTTACAATGACAGTTTCGTTTGTTTCTTATGAATTAATTTTTATCATTTCACGCATACTACCTCTGTTTCAAAAAACAATGAAAAGAGGATATTCAACTATGGGAATACTTAGTGGCAATCCAAAAGATGAGCCGTTACATTATGGTGAGGTTTTTAGCGTTTGGACGAATTTAGCGGCTGATTACGGCTTAATTGCAGGCTATCAAACATTTTACAATCACACAGGAGATGAAGATCTTCGCAAAATTATTGAAGATATTATCCAAGTATTACGAGACGAAGTAAAACAGTTAGAAAAAATATTGAAAACAAACGGTGTTGGGTTACCCCCTGCTCCACCTGAGCGACCTGTTGCAAGATTAGAGGATATCCCTCCTGGTGCGAGAGTAAATGACCCTGAAATTAGTGCAGCGTTATCAGCGGATTTAGCTGCTGGCTTAGTTGCTTGTAGTCAAGCAATGGGCATGTCAACTAGGGAAGACATTGCCATGATGTACGGACAATTCCATATGAGTAAAGCCCAACTAGGTGCTAAACTGTTACGTTTAAACAAAAATAAAGGATGGCTTGTTCCACCGCCACTACATGTTAACTATCCAGAAAAAGATTAAAATTTTTAATCTGCATTAGCCATTTGGGGATGGGACAAAAGAGAAAAAGTGTTAGATTGACACCAATCAATCTAACACTTTTTGCTTTGTTATGCTCCTTGAATGGACACTGCTTCACTGCTCGTGACCACTGTAAGCCTCTTTTTCATTATTTTTGTTTCTTATTTTGTCCTTGTTGGTCTTTTGCTTTATTCGCATTGTTCACTTGTTCACTTGTGCGTTCATTTTCTTCTCGTACATCTAAATCGTCAGGACTTAAATCTGTCGCAAACTCTTCTTGCTTTAAATCCTTTATATCCTTTTTACCCTTTGTCACTGATATCACCTCCGCTTTATAAAGTATCCAAGTTGCCAACATTTATACTATTGGCTTGTTCCTAAAAGATTAATGCCAAACAAAAAAGAAGTGAATCAACCATTCACCCCTTTCCAAATGCTTCTATATGAAAACTGCTAGATGTTACCCAAATACGTCTGCCAGTTTATATTTAGTCGTTCAATGACTATTGAAGTTACTTTTAAATTAGAGCCACAGTTTTTTATGTCTATTCTTTACAAAAATCCACAAATTTTTTTGCCTGTATTAAGGACATATCTGTTTGTTCTCTCACAAACTTCACCGCTTTAATTTCACCGACCGACTTTATTTTCTCTTTTACTAAGGCAATCAGTTCCTCATTATAGATTTTAGTATAATCCATTTTTCCGACCTCCTCTAATCGTTAATACCTTATACGACTACTTTAACCTTTTAGTTTCAAATGTATATTAAGAAAACAAAAAGACTTTTTAAAAATAAGGAAAATCAATTGTAAGGTTCCGAACGAAATGCACTCAAAAAATTCGAAGATTACCTCGAAAATTGACCATCAGGAGACAAAAAGGGGGCAAATCAAAAATCTGCCCCCACTAAACCTCTATATATCAATACTTTAAGATGTTTACCCAATAATTACTCGTTCCTTTGGATAGTGGTATTTAGATTTTTTCCCTCTACCTCCACCACCTACTGAATACAAGAATGATATTAAGCCCACTCGCCCTATAAACATTAAGATAATAATGATGATTTTACCAACTACTGATAAGTCTGACGTAATCCCTAGAGACATACCGCATGTTCCGAACGCAGATGTTATTTCAAAAATAATTTGTATAAGTGTCGCGTGCGGTTCCGTAATCAGTAATATAATTGTGGCGATTAACACCATAAAACAAGCCAATAGGATAACGACAAACGAGCGGAAGACATCTATCAAATGGATTTCCCTTCCAAAAATTTGAATATCCTCTTTTCCGCGTGCAAACATTATTAAAAATAATATGGCAATAGCGAAAGTGGTCGTTCTTATCCCGCCACCTACAGAGCTTGGGGATGAACCAATAAACATTAAAAAACTCATGAAAATATCGGTTGCTTCACTAAAGGATGTTACATCGTATGTTGTAAGTCCCGCTGAACGCGTAGATATGGAATGGAACATAGCTGAAAAGATTGCCTCATGCCAAACCATCCCTTTAAAGGAGTGAAATGACTCAAGTAGTAAAATAACGAGAGCTCCAACTATAAATAAAATTGCATAAGTAGTCGTCGTTATTTTGGTAAAAAGACTAAAGCGGAAATTGGCATGTCGATTAAGCAAAAATGATTTTACTTCAATCAGCACTGGGAAGCCAATTGCTCCAAGTACAATTAATACCATTGTTATGAGCTGCACAAAATAATCATTATGGAATGGCAATAAACTCATCCCAGTAATATCAAAGCCACCATTCGTAGTGGCAGAAACAGCAGCAAAAACACCATGTATAAGAGCTTCTTCAAATGTATCAAAATAATTCATAAAATGAGCCGTTAAAATAATGGCCCCTGCCAATTCAATGCCAATTAAGATTTTCAATATTTCTCGTATTAACTGGACAACACCCGATAGATTATATTGATTATGATCAATCATAATCAACTGCCGTTCGCGCATACCGATTTTTTTGCCGACAAGCAACCAAACAAAGGTACCTAGCGACATAATACCGATAGCCCCGAGCTGTAAAATCACAAGTACCATAACCAGTCCAAATGTTGTATAGGTCTCGGAAATATTGAAAGTTGTTAAACCAGTCACACTAACAGCACTGACTGCCGTAAATAAACTATCTAAAAAGGACACTTCCACACCCGCTCGATGGACACCAGGGAGTCGTAACAATAGGAAGGAAATTGCTATTGCTATGAAATAATAAGACACAAGTGCCTGAAACGGTGTGATTTGTCTATTCGATGATTTTTTCCAAGGCACCCCATCAACTCCTTCCACTTATGATGCCAAACTTGATAGATATTAGTATAGAAAAAATCGGTGAAAAAAGAAAGGGGTTGTAAATCGTATCAAATACGAAGTAATAAAAAGTGTTTTTGATATAAAGCAAAAATCCGCATAGACTTTCACAAAAAGCAAGCGCACTGACCCTGCTAATGTAGCGAGCGATGTGGCTCGTGCGTTGCCCGCAGAAAGAATGCGGATTAAATCGTTCCATTATAAAATTGTCCGGCGATTATTTTGCTTGTTTTTTATTACGAACACCTACTAAATAACCGACAAATGCAATCGCAATTAATACAACCCAGAAAGTTAATTCCCAGCCTGTTGAATGTGGGAATTCTTCAGGTAAAATACCCACTTTTTCATGAGCTAACGTTAATACAACAAGTTTTACCCCTACCCAGCCAACAATTAAAAACGCTGCTGTTTCAAGTGAAGGATAGTCGTTTAAAATTTTTACAAACCATTGCGCTGCAAAACGCATCATAATAACACCGATAAAACCACCTAACAACATAATAATGAATTGTCCGCCATTAATGCCGCCAATATCAAAATTACCTAAGTGTGGAAGCGTTACGGCAATTGCAACCGCAGCAAGCATTGAATCGATTGCAAATGCTATATCTGCAAGTTCCACTTTTAAAACAGTCATCCAGAAGCCTGATCCTTTTTTTACAGTAGCATCATCATTTTCTTCTTCCTCATCTTTGCCTTTTCGCAAATCATAAATATTTTTGGCTGACATAAACAATAAGTAAGCTGCCCCAATAGCTTGAATTTGCCAGTAATTAACTAATACTGTAATAACAAAGAGCGCAGAGAATCGGAATATTAGTGCACCAAATAATCCGTAAAAAAGTGCCTTCTTTTGTAGGTCATGCGGTAAGTGTTTCACCATAACAGCCATTACTACTGCATTATCTGCTGCTAGTAATCCTTCTAATACAACTAGTACGATTAATACCCAGCCGTATTGTAATAATATTGCTTCCATTCTCTGTTCCTCCTTTAAACTCTGTATACCCAAAATAGCGAGTATTTACTAGTCAAATGAAAAAGAAAAGACCCCTGCCTAAAAAGAAGGCAAAGGTCTTGCTAAGCAAATTTAATTGGTTACTTCTTACAAACCAGCTATCGGTTATTGCACTTTTTGCAAAGTAACACCATTTGCTATCACATCCGATGGCATTATGCCACGTCATGACGAATGTGAAACCAGATGCATCGCTCGCATCTGCTAGCTACTCCCCTTTAACAAAATGTCTAAGGACATTTCTTTTGTTCATTTATTATATCACTATCATTTAATACTGACAAAGAAATCCATTATTATTTAATTTGAATATGATAGTTTTCATCTTCTTTATGTGCTAGATAAAAATCCACCATCTTTGGCATCGTTTGTATAAAATCAGGGCATGCTATATTTCCTTTTTGTAATATAGCAATTGCTTCTGTTGTATCAAAGGTTGCATGCCATGTTAAGTAATCTAAAGTTTCTTGCTCGACCCCTAACTTTTTGCGAATAAACGGCACTTGTAACGATTTTTTGGCTAGTGCTAAAGGAAAACGTCCTTTTGGATAATGATTTGTCAATAATTTCACCATTGTACGGTATACCTCTTGTACAGGATGAGGATTAGGGTCTGTTAAATGTAATGTTTTCCCTTCAGCACTTTTCTCATCCACTAAAAAAGTGGAGGCATTGATAATATAATCGACGGGCACAACATTAATAGCTGAGCTAGACATTCCTATATAAGGTATAATCGGCAACCATTTTAATTTATCAACCATATTCAAAAAGAAATAGGGCCCATCAAATTTAATTGTTTCCCCTGTCACGGAATGCCCTCGCACAATCCCTGGTCGGATAATCGTGATAGGTACCTCTGACTTTAAATCTTCCACACGATGCTCTGCTTCATATTTCGTTTCCTCATAGTAGTTTTTAAATGCCTTCGGGCGAATCAATTCATTTTCGCGTAATACGCCTTCTCGTGTTCCAGCAACATACGCAGTACTAAAATACATATAACGCTTAAGATGGGGCAATGTTCGAACAAAATCATTGACCATCGCAGTTCCATGTACATTGACCTTCCAAGCAATATCTCGTGGAACGGCTAAATCATAAATCGCTGCTAGATGCCAAAACACTTCAATTTGAGGCACGATTTCCTGTATTAATTGATTGGCTAATCCTAAATTGGGTAGAGTGATGTCTCCCTCAACAATCTGTATTTCACATTGAGGATAGTCTACTTCAATCTTGCTTTTTTCAATCATCGCTTTTGGATATTGCCCCGCTAAAACAATGGCGATAACCTTTTGTGTTTTATTTTCTTGAAATAATTCTCGAATTAATTGACTTGAAATAAACCCTGGAAACCCCGTAAAAAAATGAACACCCATCTCCCATTTCCTCCCCGTATCTAAGGCAATTTTCTAGTTTCTTTATCCATTAAGCTATACACAGCTGGCACAATATATAATGTCAGCAAAGTTGATGTAATCAGGCCACCTATTACAGCGATACCCATCGGCTGATTCATCTCAGTACCTTCGCCAATACCAAGCGCTAGTGGTAGCAATCCTAATATCGTTGTTAATGCTGTCATTAAAATCGGGCGAAGTCGGTCTTGTGTAGCAAGTAAAATGGCATCATACGCCTGCATGCCCTGCTGCTTTTGCTGATTAATATAATCGACAAGCACAATACCATTATTCACAACAATGCCAACAAGTACTAATATGCCGATAACAGATGTCACACCTAGCAGTGTTTTCGTCGCAAACATTGCCATCGCAACACCTATAATCATAAGTGGTACTGTAAACATAATAACGAAAGGATATTTAAACGACTCAAACTGCGCCGCCATCACAATGTAGACTAGCACTATGGCGAGAGCAACTGCTAAAAGCATGTCATCAATTGCACTATCATATAACTCTCGATCCCCACTAAACACAACTTGCGTTTCAGCAGGCAAATTCGCTTTTTCAAGTGCGTGATCGACCTTTTTAGAAATGCCCCCTAATGACTCCTTGGCTTTATAATCAACGAAAAATGCAACTGCTGCAGCTTGATCGGAACGTCTAATGGATACTGGTCCTTCTTGTATAGATACGTTAGCAATTTCATCAAGCTTAACAAATAGTCCTGCTGGTGAACGTAGCTTCATTGCCTTTAAAGCGTCCATACTTTCGTTAAACGCCTGTCCAAAACCGGTATACACCGATAACACCGTTCCACCATCATCAATCATCTGCGTCGTCAACTGCCCTTTTGTCATTTGATTGACCGTTTGGGCTATTTGAGCCGGTACAAAACCATAATCCTTCGCTTTTTCGCGATCCACCTCTATCTGAATCTCTTGTATCGTTTCGTCTAAATCAGTCAAAACATTTGTGACTGCATCTATACGACTTAGTTCGTGCTGTACTTTCTCAACTGATGCATATAAACGTTGTTCATTTGAATCTGTTAGTCGGAATGTCAATGTATTTGGAGCTGAACCAGATGATGTAGAAACATTAAATGTAATTTCTGCTTGCTCCCCTAACTCATTATTTAGTTCCCTTTCCACTTCTTCTACAAACTCAAAAATGGAGCGCTTGCGATCTGCAAGTGGTACTAGCTTGACGTAAATTTCTGCTTGATTTGCACTTGTTTGTCCACGAGATTGAGACTGTTGAGTACCCCCGATTAGGCTAACATAAACATCGACATCTTGTTCTTCTTTTAAACGACTTTCAATGGCTGCGACTACCTTTTCTGTTTTTGTTATAGCAGCCCCTTGGTCAAGATTTACACTAATAGAAGCAAAACCTTCATCTGTTGCAGGTAAAAATTCTGTCCCTATTTTCGATAATCCAAAGAGCGATAAGCCAAAGAGCACGATTGCCGATAAAATGACCAACAAGCGATGCTGCAATACCCAAACTATAGACGCATTGTAGCGCTTATAAAACGAAGATGTCTTGCGAATTTCATTGATATTATGATCTTTCATTTTTAACAAACGACTTGCCAGCATAGGTACAACGGTTAATGCCACTGACAATGAGGCAATTAAACTAAAGGAAATGGTAAGTGCAAATTCCGTAAATATTTGCCCAATTAAGCCTTCAATAAACATGACTGGAATAAACACAGCAATCGTTGTTAATGTAGATGCTGTTATAGCTAGTGCTACTTCCTTTGTTCCTTGTTTTGCTGCTTCGATTGGTTCCTTGCCAAGCCCTAAATGCCGTTCAATATTCTCTATTACAACGATGGCATTGTCGACAAGCATCCCAATACCTAATGCTAATGCACCTAAGGTCATGATGTTGAGTGTAAAATCAGCAAAATACATTAGCACAAATGTGACAATGACCGAGTACGGAATGGCAATCCCAATAATAATTGGGCTTTTCACACCACGTAAAAAGACAAATAACACAAGCATAGCGAATAAGCCACCTAGCAGTAATGAAGAACCGATATTACTTATTGCTAAATCTACATAATTGCCTTGATCGACTAGTATGTCTGCTGTTACACCTTTGTATTGCTCCTTCGCTAGTAAATCATTTAAAGCTTGTTGAAAGGCTTTAGATACTTCAGCAGTATTAGCACCAGATTCTTGCAAAACGGACATTAACACAGCCGGATGATTATTAGCACGCGTTTCTGTTATTGCTTTTTGCTCTGTGCGCTCGACCGTCGCTACATCTCCCACCGTTAATGTTTGACCATCTATTGGATTGACGGATACGATTAAATCTGCAATATCTTGTGGTGTAGTTAACGTACTAATAATCCTAGTCGTCAACATTTTGTCATCTGCAGTTAAAACTGGCTCTCCAGGAAGTGAGACATTATTCGATTGAATTATTTGGATAATATCTGCTTGGGTTAAGCCCTTTGCTATTAGTTTTGATTCATCCAATGTTACTTGTACTTCTTCTACCAATTTGCCAGAAACATTGACACTCGCAACCCCTTCTGTACGACGAAGCTCTTTTTCCAGTGATTCTGCTAATACTCGTACATCCACTTGGTCATTTTCTGCGCGTAAGGAAAGTTGAATAATTGGAAACTGTGACGGGTCAAATTTCAAAAAATTTGGCTTTTGTGCATCGTTTGGTAAAGGTGTCATATCTATACGTTGCAAAATATCCAATTGAACATCCTCAATATTCGTCGTCCAATTAAACTCTAGCACAATTAAATTTGAACCTTCCTGCGAAGTAGATTGTAGTTTTTTTATGCCTGGCAAGGTGGCCAATGCCGCCTCTAAAGGTTTTGTTACCTTTTCATTTACTTCCGTTGAACTCGCCCCAGGATATGACGTCACCACGACACCAATAGGGGGATTTAATTCAGGAATTAACGTGATCGGGATTTTTAACAACGATACGCCACCTAAAATAATAACGAGTAGCATTGTAACAAGCGTAAAAACAGGTCTTTTAATTGAAAAGTTGCTAATGTTCATGTGTTTATACTCCTTTTCTTTCTCTTCTTTCCTATGATAGCCGAAAAGGGAGTTTTTTTATAAAGTTTTACATTATATTGAAACAATTTCATTTTTGTCATTGCAACATTGCGCTACAGGTGGCGCTTTCCGCGGGCAAGCACCGAGCCGCTTCCTTCGCTGCGCTCAGTCCAGGGTCTCGGTTTGCTTGCTTTTCTCGCAGGAGTCGCCACCTTTCGCTCCATTGAATTAGTTATTTCGCCACAACCAATGTCAAGGCAGCACCTATTATTTCTTTATATTGTATATATTCTACACCAATCTCTTATTTTCCTTGTAAAAAAACACGAATCGATCATCTGTCGATTCGTGTTTCTTTTTATAGCAGGCTATATAATTTGATGTTTTCGTTTTTATCTGCGAACCAGCGCATTGCAAACTCATTTTCGAATAGGAAAACAAGATTGTCAAAGCGGTCTTTTACAAGCATTGAACGACTTGAAGACATTGACTCTTTGACATCTTCTTCATTTTCAATCCAACGTGCCATTTTCGAACCAATTGGCTCCATTCTCACTTCAACATTGTATTCATTTTTCATGCGGTGTTCAAATACTTCAAATTGTAATTGACCAACTGCACCTAGAATCACTTCTTCTGTATGAAGTGTTTTGTAATATTGAATGGCTCCTTCTTGCACTAATTGCAATATCCCTTTATGGAATTGCTTAGATTTCATGACGTTTTTCGCTGTCACACGAACAAACAACTCAGGCGTGAACTGCGGCAATTTTTCAAATTGGAATGTTTTCTTACCGCCAACGACTGTATCACCAATTTGATATGTCCCTGTATCATATAAACCAATAATATCTCCAGCTACCGCTACATCCACTGTTTCACGGTCGTCAGCAAGAAACTGTGTAGACTGTGTCACTTTAAAAGATTTACCTGTACGAGATAATGTCATATTCATACCACGCTCAAATTTACCCGATACGATACGTACAAAGGCAATACGGTCACGGTGTGCAGGATTCATATTCGCTTGAATTTTAAAAATAAAGCCTGAAAACTCTGGATGCTCCACTGGATCAATATACTGCTCATCTTCTGTAATACGAGGTTGAGGAGTTGGAGCAAATTGTAAATAAGTTTCAAGGAATGTCTGCACCCCAAAGTTTGTTAAAGCCGAACCAAAGAACACGGGTGTTAATTCGCCACGACGGATTTTTTCCTCTGAATAAGCATTTCCTGCTTCATTAAGAAGCATAATGTCATCCATCGCTTGTGAGTAATAAGACGTTACTTTCATCGGATGGTCAATTGCTAATTCGCCATTTTCATCGATTGGTAAGAAACGCTCCTCCTCTTCTGTACGGAATTGCTCAATACGTTTGTTATAACGGTCATAAATACCAAGGAACTCTTTCCCCATACCAATTGGCCAGTTCATAGGGTACGCATGAATACCAAGTACCTCTTCAAGCTCTTCAATTAGCTCTAATGGCTCTTTCCCTTGACGGTCCAGTTTATTAATAAATGTAAATATAGGAATGCCACGCATTTTACAAACTTTAAATAGTTTTAACGTCTGCGCCTCAATACCTTTAGCTGCATCTACAACCATGACAGCACTATCTACTGCCATTAATGTACGATACGTATCTTCTGAGAAATCTTGGTGCCCTGGTGTGTCCAAAATATTGATGCGGGAACCACTATAGTCAAACTGCATAACAGAAGATGTTACCGAGATTCCACGTTGCTTTTCGATTTCCATCCAGTCTGATGTGGCAAATTTCCCTGTTTTCTTACCTTTTACCGTACCAGCGTCACGAATTGCTCCGCCAAAAAGTAAAAGCTTTTCCGTTATCGTCGTTTTCCCAGCATCCGGGTGACTGATAATGGCGAACGTACGTCGTGCTAATATATCTTTTTCTAAATTTGAAGTCATCTCTTCATTCTCCTTTTTTCATACCTACTAATAATAAAAGAAGTCTTGCCTTTCGTACAACCTTTTTACATGAATTCCCCAAAAAGAAAACCTTTTAGTCACAGCTAAAAGGTTTTCCATAAATGAGTCGTATAAAAAATTAGCATAATGTTGTCGCACTGAGCTAAGTTCCATTGTAAATTTATACAAATTTCAATTGTCCAGCCTTAATCGCAATTTCAGCATCACTATGTGGATATTTCGTATTTTCGATAATTTGATAATCTTCATGGCCTTTACCAGCAAAAATAATCATATCCCCAGGTTCAGCTACTTCTATTGCATGTCGCACTGCTTCTGCTCTGTCTCCGATACATGCATAATTTTTATGCAACATTCCTTTTGCAAGATCACCTGTTATACTATCGTAATCCTCATAACGTGGATCATCTGTCGTTAAAATCACATAATCTGCTGCTGATGCCTTTTCAGCCATTGCAGGGCGTTTTGATTTATCGCGATTACCACCTGTACCAACTAAGAAAATAAGCTTACCTTTTTTATAAGGTGTAGCTGCTGCAATAGCCTTTTCAATCGCATCCGGTGTGTGTGCATAATCGACAAAAATTTGTACAGGTAAATCAGAGCATACTTTTTCCATACGTCCTTTAACTGGCGGTAGTTGCTCTATTTGTTCAATAATCGTATCCATTGAATAGCCTCTGCCATAAAAAGCAACCATCGCAGCAAGAACATTGTAAATATTGAACTCACCTAATAAATGCATTTTAACAGGGAATATCCCTTCAGGCATAATGACATCAAATGAAGTCATGTAATCATGATATTCACAGTTCACGGCACGAAAATCTGCTGTCTCATTGTTTAATCCGTATGTCCATACTGGGAATGGCGTCATTGCAGCATAGCGTTCTGACCAAGCATCATCAGCATTGAGCACCACGAATTTATTTTTTTCTAAATCTTGTCCAAGTTGAGAGAATAATAAGCCTTTTGCATTCCCATATTCCTCCATCGTACCATGGAAATCAAGATGATCATGTGTAAGATTTGTAAAAATAGCAACATCATAATCGACACCTGCCAAACGGCCCAGTGCTAATCCATGTGATGATACCTCCATTGTCATTAAACGACAGCCTTCCATTTTCGCACGAAAAATCATTTGTTGTGTCGATAATGCATCGCTCGTAGTATTTGCAGATTCATATAAAATACCATTTAAATTAAAGCCTATAGTACCTGATAGTGCAGATTTCTCGCCCATGCCGTGCATAATATTTTGAATAATACCTGTTACAGATGTTTTACCATTTGTCCCTGTTACACCAATCATTGTCATATCCTTTGAAGGATAGTCAAAAAACTTAGCAGCCAACAAACCGACTGCACGATCTGTATCCTTCACAATAACTTGTGCAATTGCGTCTGCTAATGGTAGTTCACGTTCCGTAACAACAATTGTTGCACCACCCTCAACAGCTTTTTGTGCATAATTATGGCCATCTACTGTGTAACCTTTAATACAAACAAACATGCTGTTCGGCTGCACACTTCGAGAATCAATCACAATATCCGTCACTTGGTCTGGTAACACGCCAATTATTTTTTTCAAAGGTAATGCACTTAACAATTCCTCTGCATACATTTCATAGTCCTCCAATCAATCTCAACACTCATTCATTATTTCTTGTTTTTTCGACAAAAAATAACAATATGAATACCCCCACTAATCTAATGAATTTATTTTACTACTTATTCGCCTAGAAATGAAATGCCTCCTGTAACGTTTTTTAAATGAAAACGCTATCATTCATAAAATCAAGCTGAATTTTCCCTATCTTATCAAAAATCGGCATTTATCGACAACAATGAATCATGTATTATGAGAATATCCTAAAAATTGAGGTGCTAAATTTGCAACAAATGGAATTATTACGTATGCGTAATGAAATTGTCTTGCTATTTTATGTGACAGCGATTTTTGCCTATGGCGTGCTCATTATGCTAAATATTTATAGTAGCCTCGAGGTACTAATTGGTATAATGCTCCTTTTGCTTTTACCGTTATTAGCCGGAAAAGTTTTTAACATTAAACCAGTAGCAATGCAGTGGGTAATCATTATATCAGGGAATATGGCTATTCTATATCCTAATATCATTAGCTTTTCCTTACCTAATTTTATTTCCTTTATTTTCTTTATATTATTAATGACGATTTATCAATCGATAAAACTAAATACCCTTATTAGTATTATTTCTTTACTGGAAATTATAGCACTATCTTTTTATCACCGTATTTCTACTGATTCCATTGGGCATTTTCAGTATATTGAAACCTTTGTTTTCGTTATAGTGTTACTTACAATTATCGGCTGGATTCAATCGCGACATTTACAACACTTTTGGTATCGACTCAATGAAATAAACTCTCAAAAAAAACAAGAGTTGCTGTCTCAAGAAGCCTATTTGCATTTATTTTTTCAGCATGCAAATGATTGCATCGCGGTTTTTAGTTTAGATAATCGTATTATCGATGTAAACCCTGCCTTTGAAGAAGTATACGGTTGGACAAGAGCCGAATGTGTTGGCAAAACCATCCCACTCGTTCCTCCAGAAAATGTTTTAGAGGCGGAACAACGCTATGCAAGTTTATTAGAAGGAAAAAGCTTTAAGCTGATAGAAACACAGGATATGCGAAAAGATGGTACGGTTTTTGATGTAGAAATTTCACTTTCACCTATTTATGATCGTACAAACAAAATGATTGCGGTCTCTGCTATTTCACGTGATATATCTTATAAAAAGGTCAATGAACAACTTTTACTACAATCCGAAAAGCTAAAACTGGCAGGTGAGATTGCTGCTGGCGTGGCACATGAAATCCGCAATCCAATGGCCGTTATCTCTGGTTTTGTGCAAATGATGAGTACGGAAAAAGACTCCACTTGTTACGCGTATACGGAAATCATTCAATCTGAAATCGAGCGGATTAACTTAATTATTGGAGAATTTTTAGTGTTGTCAAAACCTCATGTCGAACAATTAAAAGTTGTATCAATTGATGAAGTCATCAATAACATTAGCCAATTGTTTCACCTTGAATTTCAAAAACATAACATCACTTTTTCAATGCATATCGTCAGTAATAATAATCGAATACTGGCTAATGAAAATCAGCTGAAACAAGTATTCATCAATATTATTAAAAATGCCATTGAAGCGATTGAGGCACATACAGCAAATGGAGAAATTATTATTTACATTGCCAAAGATGCTGAAGGGTTGAATATGGTGACCATTACAGATAATGGAGTTGGGATGTCAGAGGCATTGATTAAACGTGTATATGAGCCCTTTTATACTACCAAATCCACAGGGACTGGGCTTGGTATGCTCATTACAAACAAGATTATTCAAGAACATGGTGGAACCATTGCAATTGAAAGCAAAATTAACTGTGGAACAACGATTAAAATAAAACTGCCACAAGCAGAAAACTAAAAAGTAGGAGGTGTCTAAAGTCGATAGACACCTCCTACTTTTTTACTTCATGATCGTACGAATAAGCTTAACCTTTTGTTTATATGGCGGAAATAGAACATTCGTTTCGAGCTTTGATGATTTTTTTAATATTGATTTTGGATGTGTAAAATTTTCAAAACTTGCCTTGCCATGATATGCATTCACCCCCGAAGGACCAACCCCTCCAAATGGCAAATGCTGATTTCCTACATGAGTTACCGTATCATTTATACAGCCTCCTCCAAATGGCAATTCTTCTAAAAAGTATTGAATCGCTTTTTCATGTTCCGAGAAAAAATATGCCGCTAAAGGCTTAGGAAGTTGACGAATTTGATGAATAGCAAGACGCAAATCATCATATACCATAACAGGTAAAATCGGTCCAAAAAGCTCATCTTGCATTGAGGGACTTGACCACTTTACATATTCAATAATGGTTGGCTCAATATATAAGTCATCACGGTCTGTTCGACCACCATATGTAATTGTGTCTCGTTCCTCTACTAAAATTTGTTGAAGTCGATCAAATTGTCTTAAATTCACAATGCGACCGTAATCAGGGCTTTTGAGTGCATTTTTTCCATAGAAAGAACGAATCGTATCCTTGAACAATTTCATAAATCGGTCATAAACGTCTTTATGGACAAGTAAATAGTCTGGCGCTACACAGGTTTGACCAGTATTTGTGAATTTCCCCCATGCTATACGTTTAGCAGCCACTTCCAAATTAGCCGTTTGGTCAACAATTGCTGGGCTTTTGCCACCAAGTTCAAGCGCAATCGGCGTTAATCGTTCAGCTGCGGCTTTTGCCACTACTTTACCGACAGCTACACTGCCAGTAAAGAATATATAGTCAAATGAAGCGTGAATCAGTGCATTCACTTCGTCTTTCTCTCCTTCTACAACACGAATATAGGAAGGCTCGAATGTTTCTTCAATTATTTTCTTCACAATATTGGCGGTATGCACAGACGTTTCCGATGGTTTTACAATAGCCGTATTGCCGCCAATAATTGCGCCAATGAGCGGCTCTATAACTAGCTGAAATGGGTAATTAAAAGGCCCGATAATTAATGTGACGCCATACGGCTCTCGAACAATAAAACTTTTTCCCATTTGAAGTTGAATCGGTGTTTTAACTGTTTCAGGCTTCATCCATTCTTCCAGATTTTTCACCATATAAGAAATACTTTCAAGGACAATACCTATTTCTGTTGCATATGCCTCAAACTCGCTTTTTCTTAAGTCTAAATACAACGCATTCAAAATTTCTTTTTCATACTTTAAAATAGATTTTTTTAGTTTCAATAATTGTTGTTTGCGAAATTTCACATCTTTTGTAGCGCGAGAAAAATAAAATTGGCGCTGCTCTGTAATCATATTTTCAACATCTTGTGGCGTAAAATTCATAAAAAAACACCCCTTTTTTTAAAATGCGATACATAGTTCTGTCTTTTTTGAAACAAACTATCTTTGACTATACGATACAACATTTAAGGTCAAAAATCCTCTTTCTGAAATAGGTGGTGCTGTAAAAAAACAGAAATAGTAACTAAGGATGCCATGTTTTATTTTGAGAATCTCGGGAAATATACAATTACATATTAAACATCGAAACGGGGGCGTAGATAAATGACAACGACAACAGGAACTTGGTGGGAATCCATTTTTTCAGGAGCATTATCGCACGGTATATGTGAAGAGAAATTATTGTTATTACAAGATGAGGCTTTTTTATATCTTTCTACAACACCGGCGGATAAAGACTCGTTATTGGAAGAACCGGAAATAAATTAATAACACAACGGCATAGCAAAACGTGTTAGATTGATGGCAATCAATCTAACACGTTTTTATTGTTAATTAATCGCAACAATGTTTTGTAATTTATTAAGTTCAGCTTCTAGTCGATTATTTGCATCATCTTCAATGGCAAAGTTCCCATTCTCTAGACGAATAATTTGTTTGTCGACAATATATACGGAATGGGCAATATTAATAGCACCTAATACTGCCAAGATAGGTTTAAGAGCATATTCTAACGCTAGTAAATGGCCAATAGAGCCTCCCACTGCTATTGGTAAAACTGTTTTCCCAACCAATGCTTTTTGTGGCAATAAATCTAAATAGGTTTTTAAGATGCCTGTATAAGATGCTTTATAAATCGGTGTTAAAATGACTACAATATCTGCCTCCTCAACCTTTTTATTTTCTGCTATAATGTCATCGTTTGCATAGTTTGCTGTTATTAACGCATCCGCAGGCAGCTCATGTACATAATTTGTGTGTAGTGCTACACTGTGCGCGGTAAAAAAACGTTCAACCTTTTCTTGAATGGCCGTTACACGTGAATTCCTTGTATTGCTACCATTTATAATCACTACATTTGTCATATAGGACACTCCCTTTATCGTGTTTGTAATCAATTAAATCAAAGCTCCGCAATGGACATTGCACTAAAACAAAGAGGCTTCTATTTACAGTCAACAGGAAAATTGTTGTGTAAATAGAAGCCTCTAGATATCTAGTCAGCATAATTCAATACCAAGTAATCTTATAAATTTAATTTAACATAATATTTTATAAAGTCAATAAACTTTATCGGAATTTAGAAAATAATAAAGAGTTGCCACAACTAACATGTGGCAACTCTTTATTATTTTATTGATGTATCGCTTTGCCAAATACAGCTTTTGCGGCATCACCAATATGCTCCGATACTGTTGGATGAGGAAATATCATGTCTGCCAATACTTTTACTGTACCTCCAGCATTTTTCGTCGCTAAAATGGCGTTGAGCATTTCAGTGGCACCATCAGCTACCACACACGCTCCTAAAATATGTCCATCCTCTTTCGTTGCAATAAGCTTAACAAAACCTTCTTCATTGCCCTCCATCAACGCTTTTGAGTTCGTGTTAATAGGTAGTTTTGTCACTGTATACGCTTGTTCAACTTGATCTTCTAGCAAGCCGAATGTCGCAATTTCAGGCTGTGTATAGACGCAACGAGGAATTAGTGCTTGGTCAATCAACGTGCGTTTTGCCCCTAAAATATGGTCTACAACATAGATACCCTCTGCACTAGCAGCATGAGCTAGCTGGTAGCCTCCGACTAAGTCGCCTATGGCATAAATATGTGGTTGACTCGTTTCATAATGTTTATTTACAGCAATTAATCGACCATCAAAACCAAGTCCAAGCTGCTGGGCAATTTCCGTATTTGGGCGACGCCCCGTGGCAAATAATAAGTGCTCGTATGTATAAATGCCTTTAGATGTATGAATTTCATTTCCATTAAAATGCTCAAATTGGAAATCGGTAATAAGTTCAATACCGAGTTTTTTCATCTTTTCTCGAATTATTGGTCGAGCATCAGGTTCTTCTGTCTGTAAAATATCTTCACTATGATTCAACATTCTTACTTTCGTCCCGAGTGGTGCCAAGCTAAATGCCATTTCCACTGCAATAACACCACCACCGATAATCGTTAGCTGTTGTGGAAGTTCTTCTATATCGAAAAAAGTATCCGTTGTATAATAAGTTGCGCTTTCTAACCCTTTAAATGGTGGCACAAATGGCTTACTACCAGTTGCTAAAATAATGTCCTTTGCTAAAAAGGTCTCTTGATTAACCGTTACCGTTAAATCGGCAGCAACCGTCGCCTCACCACGATAAAATGTAATGTGATTGCTCACAATAAAGTGTTCAATATTTTCTAAAAGCTCTTGGATAACAGCATTTTTACGCTGCATTAAGCGTGGGAAATTCACATTCAAAGCTGGCGTTTCGATGCCCCAATCATTGCCTCGTTGTATCTCCTGCACGAGCTTACTATGTTCTAACATAATTTTCGAAGGAATACAGCCAACATTATAGCAAGCTCCTCCCACTTTATTACGCTCTACTAAAGCTACTTTCATCCCACTTTTAGCTGCATGGATGGCTGCAACGTATCCCCCTGGACCTGCACCAATAATTGCAATATCAAATTGTTTCACTTTTTTCACCTCATTTACCACCTTAACATTTACAAAATTTGAATGCAATGACATATAAGGCCACGTGTATTACCCGCGAAATATGGTGCAATACCCGCGATTCAAGACGGTTTACCCGCGAAATACTGTACTTTACCCGCGATGCAAGGCGAGTTACCCGTGATTCTATTTATTAAAATTAATCCAGAAAACTTCTTTACTTCCGTCTTGCTTTATAAGAATTGTTTTAACAGAATATCCCCCAGCTTCGTAATTTGTAATATTTTCTTCTGTTGACATTGCTCGTGCATTCGTGCTTGCTGCCACTCTGTAACTGCCAAAGTTACGCTGAAGTTGACGTTCTCCATTTACCATTTTATAAAGCTCAAAACGCGCTTCTTTAGCATGGAGCTTGCCTTTATTCATATCACTTTTCAACCAAGCTTTTAGCATAACTTTATTTGCTGCAACTTTTGCCTCTACTTGAATATCTCGGTGATAATATTGTTGTTCTGCCTGTGATAAATATTTTTGTAAAATCTTTTTTAATTCATTTGCCGATACACGATTGCTAGAGTCAATTCGTTTAATATGGACGGTTCCTTGACCAAATAGATTATAACCACCTTGTGTAGAATAATCGATTGTATAACCCGCTTCTTTTACAGCTTGCTCTGCAATTCGATCATACACACCATATGGGTAAGCAAAGGATTTTGGTGCTTTCCCTGTATATTTTTCGATTAATTGATGCGCCTTTGTAACATCCTCTTGAATGTATCGTCGACGCTCGTCATTTGTAAGGGGCTCTCCATTTTTCTTTTGATTAAGTATCATGGCCTCATGTTTTGCTGTGTCATTTTTACCACGCCAATGTAAGTCATATGTATGGTTGCCGATATGAATAATGCCAGAGTCGGACATTTCCTTAATTTGCTGCCAATTCGCCATTGGTACATTTTTTCTGAAGCCTACTTCTACGTCATTGGCAATCACAAATAATGTTGCTTGCATACCCATTTCTTTTAAAATAGGATACGCTATCTTATAAACGCTTTCATAGCCATCGTCTATCGTTAAAAATACAGATTTCTCTGGGATACGACCGTGGCCTTGTAAATAAGCGATAAGCTGATCCTCCGTAATTGTTGTATAGCCGTTATCCTTTAGCATCTTCAGTTGCTCACGAAAGAGCTTTTCTGTAATATTAATATTTGCTATTTCCTTATAATCCCCAAACGAATGATAGTTAATGACCGTAACACCTTTAGCATTACTAGATTCGTAAAATTTTGTCGCCTTTGCTGCAAAAGCCTCATCTGATGTAGCTATGAAGAAGCAGACAAGCACAACAAAAAATATTATTATTTTCCTTATGTACTTCATAATATTGGTCCCTCTCTCAAAATATAGTCCATACAAGTATATACGATATAATGAAAGACTGAAAGAGACTAGGACAAAAGAGAAAAAGTGTTAGATTGACTTCAATCAACCTAACACTTTTTTGCTATGCTGTTGTGGCTCGTTACGAGTAGTACGTTCCCTAAAATGACTTCAACTCAATAAATATTACGTTGCCAAAAACGTTGCTGGGCAATAGCATCGACAAATTTTTTAGCAAACCCTGCATTTCCAGTTGCTAACACAATACCTGGCCCAACGTTTGCATTCGACATATTAAAAAATGTCGTGCCTGTTGCAGCAATTCCAATTGGTTTGTAATGTCGGTATGCCTCATTAATATAATTGACGATATAGGTGTTAAACTTTGCTTGATTATCTGCTCGAACACCCACAACATACAGGGAGTCAAAAAGTACTGCATCTGTCGTAATAAACGTTTCACTTGCCATTAACTGCACACCATTATTTGCAGTTACGACACCAAGTCTATCCGATATTATGCTATAACGAACCCCTTGCCTTGTTAAATATTTCAGCACTTCCCCAACCTCATTAGCATCAAATCCATCACCAATCAAAACACCAACTTTAAGTGTTTGAGGCAGTTTTACTGTATTTGCCTGACTCAAAGCGGGTGATGATGCCGTAACCTTGGATTGCTCGCCTGTTGGTCGATTGACGCCAACATTATCCGCAATCGTTATTGCCATCGCTTTATCAACATGGACAAACATATCCACAACTTGCTGCCGCACCGATTTACTTTTGACCTTGCCTACCTCGAAACTAAAAGCATCGATGATATGCTGTTTTTCAGGTGGCGACATGCTATTCCAAAATAGTCGAGCTTGTGAGAAATGATCGTCGAAGGATTTACTACGCGCTCTTGTAATTCGTCCCTCAACCTTTTGTTCATAATGCACAAATCCTCCTTCTTTTGCTGTAGAGGTTGAAGGCGTATTGCCTGCGAGCGAATTTTTATGATAACTAACCTTGCCCATATTAATCGTCTGGCGACTGAAGCCATTGCGTTGATTATTATGAATCGGGCAAACGGGTCTATTAATCGGAATCTCAGCAAAGTTCGGTCCACCTAAACGAAGAAGCTGTGTATCAATATATGAAAACAAACGCCCTTGTAACAGTGGGTCATTCGTAAAATCAATTCCTGGTACTACATTTCCTGGGTGAAAAGCTACTTGCTCTGTTTCCGCAAAAACATTGTCCACATTGCGGTTTAAAGTCATTTTGCCAATTCTTTTTACAGGTACTAGCTCTTCAGGCCATAATTTCGTTGCATCCAAAATATCGAAATCGAACCTAAACTCTTCCTCCGGTTCAATCATCTGGACGCCAAGCTCGAACTCTGGGTAATCTCCAATTTCAATTGATTCCCATAAATCTCGTCGTTGAAAATCGGAATCTTTACCACCAATAATTTGTGCTTCGTCCCAAACAAGTGAATGTACACCTAATACAGGTTTCCAATGAAATTTCACAAATCTTGACCGACCTTTATCATTTACAAAACGGAACGTATGCACACCAAAGCCTTCCATCATCCGAAAACTTCTAGGAATTGCTCGATCAGACATAACCCACATAATCATATGGGCAATTTCTTGATTATTAGCGACAAAATCCCAAAACGTATCATGAGCAGATGCTGCTTGAGGCATATCATTATGAGGTTCAGGTTTTACGGCATGAATTAAATCAGGAAACTTAATCGCATCCTGAATAAAAAACACAGGAATATTATTGCCGACTAAATCATAATTGCCTTCCTCAGTATAAAATTTCGTTGCAAATCCTCGCACATCACGCGCAGTATCCATTGAGCCTAAACTCCCTACTACTGTTGAAAAGCGAACAAATACGGGTATCTTTTTTCCAGGCTCTTGTAAAAATTTTGCTCTTGTATACTCTTTCATCGACTCATATAGCTCAAACTCTCCGTGCGCTGCAAAGCCTCTCGCATGCACGACTCTTTCGGGAATCCGCTCGTGGTCAAAATGCGTCATTTTTTCCCGAAAATGAAAATCCTCCATAATGGTCGGCCCACGCACACCAGCTTTTAACGAGTCTTCATCATTGGATACTTTTAATCCCTGATTAGTCGTCATCTTCGTTCCATCATTATTGACACGAAATGCATCTAGTTGTTGATCCTTCACATTTTCGGTTAAATCCTTATTTTGATTTGAATTGGACTTATCCACGCAATCCCCTTTCCTACTATTACTAATTACGCTCTATATTCACTGTATGTTTTTCTGACATAAACATGCTTCGAAATTGATGATAGGTGCAATGCACTAAGCGCAAAGAAAAACCTTGGCTAGCTATAATGCTAGTCAAGGTTGATACATGATCTATTTCGCTACCTTTGCTATCTGCGTCATCTTTTCAAGCTGTCTAACGGTTGGCGTTAAATTCGCTAAGAAATATGCTTCGCGCAGCTTGCGTGATGGTGTACTTCCAGCAATATAGCCCGCAGAACCATTATGTAGCATGTTAGCTTGAACTGCTGCTAATGTTTGATATACGCCTTGCAAACGAATCTGACAAATCGCTTGTAACGTAACGTCGCCCGATTGTATTAATGCTTGCAGTAATGCTTGTAAATGTTGTAGTTTCTCTTTTAGTTCATCGGCTTGCACCTGCAAATATTCATTGCAGCCATTTTGCTTGGCCTTGACCTTTTCTATGCCTTCAATCGCTGCCGCTACTACTCCAAAGCCAAGTGGAATTTGATACAGTACAAATGTTGGGCGAATACTATCCACGAATGTGCTTGCTTCTTGTGCTACTACATAGTCATCCCCAACAAAGACGTTATCAAATTTACATGTATACGTAGCACTACCATTTATGCCTAAGAAGTGATTTTTTTCCTTTAATGTAATACGCTCATGGTCCGTATTTACAAAAACCATCACTTCTTGCTCACCGTTATAAGCAATTGCACCAAACCAATGATTGGCTCCTAAGTTTGAAACAGCAGGTAAAATACCATTTACGACATAGCCTCCATCGATGCGTTGTGCTGTTAAATGTAGTTTTTCTAGACCAGCATAATACTTCATTGGATTCGATAAACCCGTTGCACCAAGCACTTCTCCACGTTCAAGTAATGGTAAAATCTTTGCGCGTAATAGTTCATTGTCTGTTTTACGTAAATAAGTTAAAGCTGCAAGGTGGCACCATAGGCAAAATGCAGTTGTCATACAAACTTTCGCCGTCTCTTGTACAATCGTTAGCTCATCTAGTAGTACTGTTTGCTCGTCCTTTTGTGTTGAAGCAAAAAATCCTGCTTTGCCGAGTGCCATTAAAAAATCCTCCGCATAATAAGGGGACTGACCCCGATATATAAGACAGTAATCAAAAAAGCATTACCCAACCAGTTGTCGGTATTGAACCGGCGACTGGTTGTTTAGTTTCGTTTGAATTCGGTTATTGTTATAATAGTTTATATAGTCTTTGACAGTTTGTTCTACGATGGCCGTCGTAGTACTGTTCAAATTGTCTAAGTAGAATGTTTCAGACTTTAACACAGAATGAAACGATTCGATTGGGGCATTATCAGCGGGCGTACCTTTACGGGACATGCTCATGGTAATGCCTTTTGCTTTTACGGCCTGTTGATAATCATACGATGTGTATACCGCCCCTTGGTCACTGTGCAACGTACACCCTTCGGGCAAATGATGAAGTTGAGCTAATGTATCCAGCACAAAATCAGTATCTTGGCAGTCTCCAATCGAATAGGCAATAATTTCACCATTATATAAATCTTGAATACTTGAAAGATACAACTGTTTTTGACCAAATGGCAAGTAAGTAATATCAGTTACGAGCTTCTGTAACGGTGCGGTGGCTTCAAAATCGCGATTTAATAAATTTGCTGCGATTGCATAAGGTTGTCCTGTTCGTTTCCGTTTTTTCACTTTCACGCGACATTGCCAACCATATTTTTGCATGATACGTTGAACCACTTTATGATTGACGCACATTTCTTGACGTAAGAGTGCTGTAATTTTTCTGTAGCCATAGCGAAATTTATTTGCTCGACAGAGTTCACCGATACGTCTCTCTATTGCTTGACGAGACCTTGCATCGGTTGATGCCTGTTTCCAACGATAGTAGGTAGATCGTGCAATCCCAAAGTGTTTACAAATGTCCTTTACAGACATCATGCTTCTTAGTGACGCAACTAACTGTACTGCTACTTCTCCAACCACTTCCTCTCCAACTCTGCGTACTTTTTTAGCACCTCAATTTGTTGCTTTAAATAACGGTTTTCCAATGCTAATTTCGTTTGTTCATTGTCCGGTTCAGGACCCTTATTAAAGATATATTGTTTGCCTACAGGTTGTTTCAAACGATTGACTTCACCATTTCTATACCAACGCACCCATGTTTCGACCTGTGTTTTATGGCGTATATTTAATTCCAATAGAATCTGTTTGACAGGTACACCCGCTAATCGCATCTTAATCGCTTTCATTTTTACTTCATAGGGATAACTCACTCTTGTTCCCATAGAAAAAACACCTCCAAATTGAAATTTAAGTATCTATACCCGAATTTCAATCGAAGATGCTTTTTTTATTTGTCTATACCTATTGGGGTCAGTTCCAAGCTTCTTCATCAATTTTTTTTACAAACGGTTTTAATTTTTCTTCAATCAACGCTTGTAAGACTACTTCATCTACTGCCATGGTTTCCACTCCTATCCTCTACTTATCCGCTAATTCAGTTAACGATGTGATTGGTGTTTGCACTGCCTCACGGGCACGTTTTACAGCGGCTTCATCCGGTGCATCATAGAAGCACAAGCATTTCGTCATATCTTCGCATACATATGTGCGAGAAAAATGTACTTCTGGTACTTCTTCATAATGCACTGAATTTTTCTTTTTACGCGCCAAATATTGATCCATTGTAATTTCTGCTGGTATTTCCCATTCAACTAAATAGTTCACGACTTCTTGATTTGTTTTAACCTCATCAAGCTCTTTTCCAACTAGACGAACTTCTTTGACTAAATCTATTTGAATGTTTTGCGCAGTTAGTGCGCTTGTCGCTTGCGCTTCTTTATTCGCTTCCAAGATAAAGTATGCACGGCTAAAATCCTTCGCCACTTGTACTTCAATTACCGTTACCTCTTGTGCTTGCCCTACACGCTCTACTAGTGCTGCAAATTGCTCTTTGTTTGATACTTCACTTACTGTTGATTCTACCAAAAATAAACTCATAGTAAATACCTCCGAATAGTTTGTTTTTTCTTTATGTGAGTTATTTTATTATACTTACTTAATAAAAACAACTGAATTTACTAAAAATTATAATTTGTGCTACACTACTGCTTGGAGGGAACACTATGAAAACACGTTATGATTTACCATGCAATATTGCACAAACTTTAAACATTATCGGTGATCGTTGGACATTGCTCATTTTACATGAGCTATTGATCGGTCAAACAAACTTTAATGACATTAAGTTAAATTTGCCAGGCCTTTCTGCAAATTTATTGTCCGCTCGTTTAAAATCTTTAGAAGAAGCAGGTCTTGTCGCTTCTACACTCTATTCAGCCCACCCACCACGCTACGCCTATTCTTTAACGGAATCAGGAAAGGCATTGGAATCCGTTTTTAACGCGATGATTTTATGGGGCAGTGAGCATTTGGATCCTTGCTATAAAGAAATTGTTGATGCCCAATCAGGTGAGCGAGTAGAAATTGGGTACTATTCCAAAACAACGGGAAAACGAATTGACACTATTCAAATACGTGCTATTCAAAACGGAGCTAACCAATGATTCATTGGACTAGCTCTTTTTCTACCCTTTACAGAGATCTAAGCACTTTGCCCACCCCAAATTTTCGCAACCCAACGTTCAAAATAACGAATCGATTTATCGAGTAGTAAGCCGAGTATACCAATCACAATAATCGCTGCCATTACTAAATCAAGACTAAGTGAATTTCGTGCATCCACTATTAAAAAACCTAGCCCGGATTGCGCTCCAACCATTTCCCCAGCAACTAAAAAAATCCACGCACTTCCTAATGCCATATGCAGACCATTTGCAATCATAGGAAATGCCGCCGGAAATACAATTTTTCGCAATAAATTAAAATGGGACATTTCGAAATTGGCTGCAATCCGTAAGTAAGTTGCATCAACTTTTTTCACTGCTGCCACCGTGGATAATAGCACCGGGAAAAATGCAGCAATAAAAATAATAACGATGGCGGGCATATTACCAATGCCGAACCATAGCACGATAAAAGGTGACCAAGCAATGGGTGAAACAGGGCGTAGTACTTGCACAATTGGATCAAGCACAGCCCAAATTCTCCCCAACCTTCCGACAACTAAGCCGATAATAACAGCCACCACAACAGCTAATAAATAGCCACTAAAAAAACGCAACAAACTAATTTGGATATGTTCGAATATTGACCCATCTTTGATGGTCACTAGAAGTGCATTCAAAACAGCCAATGGTGGAGGAAATAATGCGGCATCATGCCCCCCCATAATCGAGACGAGCTGCCAAACTGCTATCAATAATATAAATCCAAGTAAAATAGGTCCTATTTTTTTCATACGTATGCACCTACTATTCTTCCAATAATGTTGTATCAACAAATTCCTCATAGCTTGGTGGGTTTTCGGATAACCCCATCTCAATTAATGAATCTCTTAAAATGGCATACGCATCCGCTTCAATTTTCAAGTTATGATACGAAATCCAATTTAACGATAAATCTAAAACATCCTTGTCAACTTTAATATATTTAGCCACTACCTCATGTGCATGGTCTCCTCCCTCATTCATCAGCTCTCCAGCCTCGGCATAATCCTTGACGAATTGTTGGGCAATATCTTTATTTTCTTCGATAAATGCTTGGCGAAGTACTAATCCGCAATCGATTGAATTTGGCCATAATTCCTCCGATTGAAATAATACCTTGCCTTTTTCAAGCGCCACAGAAATCGCACCAAATGGCTCTGCTACTACATATCCTGCTATACGACCTTCTGCAAGCGCAGCTGGCATTTCTGCAGGCGGTAGTTCTACCACATTGACATCCTCATACTTTAATCCCGCTTGCTGTAACATGCGGTACAACAAAATATTATGTGTAGAGTATTTATTAGGAATTGCAAAACTTTGTCCTTTTAAATCCTCGACTTTTTTGATTGTTGGTGCTGTCACGATAACATTGCCATCTCGATGCCCTAAAGCAACTGCCTTTAAGTCAATCCCCTGTTCCTTGGCCTTCATTGCTAACTGAATCAGCACTGATGCGCCTTCAATTTTACCGGTATTTAAAGCATCCATTAGCTCTGGCCATGACCCAAATTTAACGAGCTCAATGGCATATCCTTTGTAGGTTTTATCTGTTTGCATATATAGCGGTGCTGCATGGGTAATTGGTAAATAGCCAATTTTCACAACTTTTTTATTGCTCTCTGCTTGCGATGCTGTACTTTTGTCATCCGTCCCACATGCCGCAAGCGTTAACATTAGCATGAACACGAATAGCAAGATGCCTAATTTCTTCTTCATTTTTTATCCTCCATTTTAAATGTTATATTCAATCGTATCTTGCGGGTGGGTAAACTGGAATTCATTGAAAATAATCTCACGGAAATACTGAAATTCTGAATCTGAACGATCTCGTGGTTTAGCACTTCGTATATACAGCTCACGATGAATGCGACCAGGATTTGGACTCATAATAAAAATGCGATCCGCCAAGTAAATGGCTTCGTCTATATCGTGGGTTACCAGTAAGATGGTTGTCTGCTCCTTTTTTTGGATGGCAAGAAGCTCGTCCTGTAAGTAATAGCGTGTAAAAGTATCGAGTGCAGCAAATGGTTCATCCATTAAAATAACCTCTGGGCGAATTGCGAGTGCACGTGCTATCGCGACCCGCTGTTGCATACCTCCTGATAATTCACTCGGTAAAGCCGTTAGTCGATTTTCTAAGCCGACAAGCTTCAAATAGTACTGTGCCCGTTGCTGTCGTTCAACTTTAGATAACGCTTCTCCTTCTAATGCGAGTTCCACATTTTTTTGTACCGAGCGCCAAGGGAGTAACCCGTAATTTTGCATAAGCATCATACAGCGTTTGCTCGCCTTTGTTACAACCTGACTTTCTAGCAATACTTGTCCCGTAGTTGGCTGTTCAAATCCACCTACTAAATTCAATAACGTACTCTTGCCACAACCACTTTTTCCTAAGATGGCTATAACCTCTCCCTTTTGTATATCCAATGAAATTTGATGGAGCACTGTCTGCTCAGCAAATGCTTTACTTACCTGTTGAATAGAAATTAACGGTGCTGTCATAATGCTATTGTCACCCCATTTTAATCTTTATAATTTTACTAGGTTTAATATGTTTTAAGTTATTTTATTATACTCAGTTTAAAATTTCAACCTAATTTCAAGAAAAATATTTGAATTCCGACAATTTGCCATCTCACTCTATCAGCTCAATAAAAAAACGAGGCTAAACAAAAGAAAAAAGTGTTAGATTGACTGCAATCTAACACTTTTTCGCTATGTTGTTGATGTCCGCTACGGGCGGTTTGTTGTGTTTGACGTCTTAGGAGTCGTCTCCCTCCGCTACCCTCAACTAGTTTTCACTTCTTATGGTTCTTTTTTGCAAATACAAGAATAACAAATTCTCCTCCATAGAAAAATTTACGAGCACCTTACCTCTGTTTCTTAAATTTTCTAGTTATGTCTTAGCCTCGTCATCATCATCCTATAGAAGATCGCTTCGATTCTATAACAAAAGGGAAACCTCTTTTAAAATATGTATTGAATCATGTCATGTATATTGCAATAAGGATTTTCACGATTTTCTGTATTGCGAAATGACATCATTTTTGAACAATTTTGAATTGCTACCTCATGTCGAAGTGCAATTGGAGCAATAATTGACTCGTCCGCCTTATGACGGAAATAATGTGTTACTCCAAGATGCTCTTCCATTTTGTTATTTAAAACCGCACGAGGATATTTTTCTGAAACATCCACTACTTCGAAATGCAACAATAACCATAATTCAAATGCTTCATTCGTATAAGCAATATGGATATCTTTTTCTTCACAGAATACATTGACTTCCTCTAACTGTTTCTCAGTTAAATCATCCTTATCGAAAACAACCCATACTTCATCAAAGTATTGATAGCTGGAATCACGAAAAGCATGTTGTGCTAACTTAATGGCAGAACGCTTAACGTTTTTTATCTTTACACTCACCATTTTAGAGCGTTTTAAAATACGTAATTGCTCAAAATAAATACGCTCCGTTTCTCCCTCACAATAAATTAAAATCGTTTTACGGACTGTCCGATTCCCCTGCTGGCGTACTCTCACTGCTCAGATACCTCCACTTCATGTAGATATTGAGTTGATAAGTATTCATTAATAACTGGTGTTGCTCCGAACTCACCCTTTAAATAGCGCTTCGCATATGAAATATCCGCTCGTTTTTTCTGCAAATCAGCAAAATCAAATAAGGAGTATAATTCAGATTCATTTTTAAAGCTTTTATTGACAAACCAGATTTGGTCCGTACGTAATGGTTCATCAAGTAAATTAATTTCATGGCTTGTTACAACAAATTGATTATTGGTATTGCGCTCACTGTTCATAATGGTCATTAAAAATTCACAAATGGATACATGAAAAGCTGTGTCAAATTCATCTATAAAAATCGTCTTCCCTTTATTGTATGCATCTACTATGACACATGCTAAATGCAGCAATCTAATAGTGCCTTTAGAATCCATTGTCCAATTGATTGACTCTGTGCCTATCGGCGCTCCAGCTTCATTAAACGATAAATAATGTAAATCGATATCCACCTCATGAATAATATCTTGTGTATCGCTATCATAGCCTATTGTATTTTTTTCTCTGCGTTCAACACGGCGTGCTGTCACATCTTGAATAGAAAAGTCAGCAATTTTCAATATTTTCATGACTTCTCTCTTAAAATCGTCCTCTTCCAGTTTGCGAATAAGCGGGTGGCTGGCTAAATGTTGTGCCTCATCTAAAAACAAAATTTTATGTAAAAACCAATCAAAAATTTTTTTAGCATCTGTGTTATTAAAGACATTTAACACTGATAAAAACGCGGTATTATTCCGTGTATAGTTAGTCAGTTCAACTGCTGTACTTTGTGCAGTTTCATACACGTATTCTGTACCGTCCCATTGTCTAACAAAAAGCTCCTCATTTATCGCTTTCGTAGTTTTTGTAAGTCGCTCATAAAGAACTTGCTCGGCGTTATATTGCACCTCATAATCATAAAGTGAGCCTTCTAGAAATAACGAAATCACGAATTCTGTCGGCTTATCATGTTGTCCCCCAAGCTTAAATGGCTGGTAAGGTAATCGCAGTTGCTTGACATTATTCAAATTTTCAAAGTTAAACAACAATGAGCGTAAAATTTTTAGCGTAGCAAATAAATTCGATTTGCCACTGCCATTCGATCCAAATATAAAGGCACTTTTCACAAGTCTTAATGAATCCATCGTCATCGTGTGTGTATCCTTTAATTTTCGAATTCGGCTCCCAGCCACCATTGAAAATAATGTCTCGTCTTTGTAACTTAAGCAATTTTTCACTCTAAAATCTACTAGCATACTCTAGCCCCCGTTCCCATTCCACCACATTTCTTTAAACAATAATTATACTATAGTCAGAATAAAAAGGCTGTTCCCAATTTTAAGCCAAGCACTGGAAAATATCAGAATTGTTTGTCTTTGTTTGAGTGACTGGCACGTAACAAAAAGCCTGTGCTCGAAATTTCGAACACAGACCCAATATAGTTATAGGATATACTTGTGTCATCCACTTTAGATTTCAACAATTTTTTCATTTTGTAGAGCTTGTATTGTCAGTTCGATGCCTTCTGCAAATGAATGTTTGGGCTTCCAACCAATCGCCTTCGTCAGTTTTTCATTATTTAAAAATGAATGTTCTATATCTCCTTCTCTTGCAGGAGCATACTGTATCTCTAATGGGTGATTTAGATGTTGTAGTAATAATATAACTTGATGGAGTGACCATGCTTCATTGGTAGAAACATTATAGATACCTTGCAGTCTAGCTTCTACTCCAGCATAAATAGCATCTGCTATATCATCAACATAGATGAAATCTCGCGTCTGTTCTCCATCCCCATAAATCGTAAAGGGCCTACCTTCTAAACTACTTTTTAACATACTAGGGATAACCGCAGCTTCTCCTTGCATACGCTGTCTAGGTCCAAAGACATTGGCAAAACGGTAAATTAATGTTGGTAAACGATAATCACGTTGCCACTTTTCACAATACGTTTCCCCAATACTTTTATTTAAGCCATACATTGAAATAGGCTCACTCACATCTGTTTCCTCTAGCGGAGGATAATGACTATTACCATACACCGCCGCAGAAGAGGCAAAGACAAAATGTTTCACCTTGTATTTTGACGAAAAGAAGAGCATCTGGCTAAGCCCTACAATGTTCGTTAAAATATCCTTCATTGGCTCCTGTATCGAAAGTTGAACACTCGTTTGCGCTGCACAGTGAATCACCACATCAAATGCAACTTCCTTAAAGAAGTGCTCGCAAACTTCATCCTCAACATTTAATAAGTACGATTTATGCTCAAAATCAATGTTTCGTAGATGTCCCGTACTTAAATTATCAATTATATAAATATTGGCGCCTTCCTCAAAAAATCGTCTTGCCACAGCACTGCCAATAAAACCATAGCCACCTGTCACTAATACATTCATCCCATCGCCCCCAAAAACAATATGATGTTTTATATGCATTAATTGCTAAAAATATGCAAGTAACATATTACTGGTTTATTTTAACAGACTATCAATAACAATACATATTCCTTCTACAGAGGTTGTTTGTCCTAATAGACAAACTGCTAGACTCATTCTACTTTTTCGTAAAAATACATAACAATAACCAACACCTGAAATAAAAAAATCCGCTCAGACTTCCAAGCATGCCATGAGCGCCAAACGAAAGCGTTTAGCTCCGTTACTCATCACTTGCCAATAAAAGTCGAGCAGATGTTTAGTTAAGAGATTTAGTTTAAGCTGGATTCACTTCAAGTTCAACTGAAATTTTAATATCCTTGCCTACAAGGACACCTCCTGTTTCCAAAGCAGCATTCCAAGTTAAACCGAAATCTTCACGGTTAATTGTTGTTTCTGCCTCGAAGCCATATACTTCCTGACCCCATGGATTTGTACCTTTACCGTTAAATTCAGTATCGAATGTGACTGATTTTGTTACATCCTTAATTGTTAAATCACCAGTTAACGCATACTCATCGGCAGATTTTTTGGTAATGCTTGTTGATTTAAACGTAATATTTGGATAGCTGTCTGTATCAAAGAAATCACCTGCTTTTAAGTGATTATCACGGTCTTCACTACGTGTGTTAATGCTTGCTGCATCAATTGTAATAGTAATGTTTGCTGTTGTTAAATCTGCAAGATCCGCTGCTTCGATATCAGCTGAATAACTATCGAATACGCCTTTTACTTTTGATACCATCATGTGTTTTACTTGAAAGTTAATTGCTGAGTGTCCTAAATCGATATTCCATTTTGCCATTTTAAATTCCTCCAATTGTTTGTTTTATATCTCGAATTCGAGATATATGTTAAAATATGAAGTAACTACTTTAATTATGTTACCCAAAAATTAATGAGCTAAACATATGTAGTTACTTCGAGTACTTCTTAGCTTATTTTACATTACGAAAAGTAATCAATTACTTTATGTAACTTACTATATATTAATAATCAATTTACGTCAAGTAATTTATTTTCATTATTTTCGACATCGTTCTTGTTTTAAAATTTGTCGAAGTAGCGAACTTCTTGCTGAAGCAAGTTATCGTTTTACTAATTTCCCTTGTACAACAAATCGATGGTCATCACTCATGACAGAATCTTTACATGTAGATAGCGTCACAATTTTATCATTTGGTCCAATAGCTACATTCAAATCAATTTCAGAACGCTTTTGCACTTCTTCAATAAATTGAATAAAATCCTTATCTGACTTAAATTCGGTTTCAATATAATAAAAATCAATAGTTGTTTCATAAGCTGCAAATACTTCCACATCATAACCTTCATATAAGGTATCCAGATAAATTGTACGATGTGCTTCAGCATAATCTTGTTTCAAGTAATTTTTCAAACTACCAAACATCGTTCCATCTTTCATGGCATGACCATACAAAATCGTATTGCGATTAATATCGAGTGCATCATTACGATAGTCCATAAAGATGCTACCTGCACGACTTTCACGGTTTTTAAAATTATGGGTTAGATAAAAATCATTATCCTCTGCTTGTAAAATTGGATTGTTGAGCTTTGTATCATCTATAGCAATCCAGCCTACAATGCGCTCATTTACAGCTAATAAATCGTGAAATTGAGGTCTTATCGTATAGTTTGATTTTATTTCCTCAGTCGTTTTTGCTTCGTCATTAACTTCTTCCTGGATAGTTGCCAATGTTTCGGCATATATCGTTTGTACTTCCTTTAAAGACTTTGCAGACTCATAATAGGTATAGAGATACTTTACAAGAGCAAAACCAGAATATAAAAATATTGCAATATATATAACTGTTAATAGCCTAGATGTCCATTTTTTCATCGTTCCACCAACTTAAATACCTACTGGTACCATATAAAGGCCAAGCTGTTCATCCTCATTGAAGATTGCTTCAACACCATATACTTCTTTTATGACTTCCTTTGTAATGACATCACGTGGAGCTCCCTCTGCCATAATATGTCCATCCTTCATCAAAATAATGTGATCACTATAACGAATCGCTTGATTAATATCATGAAGCACCATAACAATTGTTAGACCATAATTCTTATTTAAAGCTTTTACCAGTTCCAATAGCTCCATTTGATAATAAATATCTAAATACGTCGTCGGCTCATCCAAGCACAATATTTCAGATTGTTGTGCTAATGCCATTGCAATCCATACGCGCTGTCTTTCCCCGCCCGATAAAGCCACTAAATCATTGTCTCGTTTTTCTAGTAAATTCGTACAAGACAAAGCCCAATCAATCGCTTTCTTATCATCCTCATCATTGCGTTTTAACATTGTATGATGTGGCAGACGCCCAAAACTCACTAACTTTTCAATCGTTAAATCTTTCGGTACATCATTTTGTTGATAAACAATCGCAAGCTTTTTAGCAAACTCTTTAGGCTTATACTGGACTAAATCCTTATTTTCCAAAGAAACATTCCCTGATTTCGGCATATTATTGCGAGACATTACACTAAGTAAAGTCGACTTCCCACAGCCATTTGGACCAATAATCGTCGTAATTTTACCTTTTTGAATCTGCGTTGAGACACCATCTAAATGATTGCGTGTATTATCATGGGAAACGATAATATCTTGTATTTCCATATTTCTTCACTCTTTTCGTAATAGGAATATTAAGAATGGCCCACCGATAATTGCCATAATGGTTGAAGCAGGAATTTCAATGGGCGCCACTATCGTTCGACCAATTGTATCAGCTACTAAAATTAATAAGGCCCCTGCTAGTGCGGTAAATGGTATAAGTACTCGATGATCATGACCAACCAAACGTCGTGCAATATGTGGAACTAATAAACCAACAAATGAAATAACACCTGCTACAACAACTGACACGGCTGATAACAATACAGCAACAGCGGCAATTATTAAACGGGCACGTGCTACGTTAAAGCCTAGACTTTTTGCCGTTTTATCTTGTAAAACAAGTAGATTACACCAGCTATATAACGCAAATGCTGCAACTAAACCTATTGCTCCATATGTCGCAATGGTCGACACATCCTTCCATGTGCGCATCGTTAAATTTGACCCAACCACACTAGTAGCAGATGTATTGAGTGAGCCCCCAAGGCTTAAAAATGCTTCTGTCAGACCAGTAAACATCGCATTAATAGCAATCCCTACTAATATCAATTTTAGTGGACTGAAACCCGATTTCCATGACAAGGCAAACACTAGTGCACAAGCAAATGCCCCACCTATAAACGCTAATACTGGTGTCATAAAAAATAACGCTGGGAAAAACGAGATAATAAATAATTGAACAAAAGCTGCCCCTGAAGAAATACCAATAACGCCCGCGTCTGCTAGCGGATTACGCATAACAGATTGCAGTAGTACCCCCGAAACTGAAAGCGCAGCCCCAGCAAATAAAGCAACAAAAATACGAGGAAAGCGTAAATCACGAATCGCCTCCATCTGGCTATTCCCTTCTTCAAACAATGCCCCTATAAATTCAAAAAAGCCCATTTTAATACTACCCGTCGTTGCTGAATAAATCATTGACACTAGCAACAACGCTATTACAATTGAAAAGCTTATTATTTTTTTCGTCATATCGGACTTCCTTTATTCCGCTAGTATTTGTGTATCTATTGTGCGATGAAAGATTTGTAAGCTGTTATCATAAAACGATAAGGCTACTAGAAATATAAGAAAAGCGCCCTACGGCAAGATACTTGCTATACGAGCGACAATTTCAAATACATATTAACGATAGAAAATTTCCATTAGCTGTCCTAACGCTTGCGGTACTTGTAAGGAAGCTGTAGTGCCAAATAACTCTTCTTCTAAATCATATACTTTGCCATTTTTTACTGCTTCAAAATGCTTCCAAATATCATTTGTTTTAAATTCCTCGTCAAACATTTTAACTACTTCATCAGGCATACCGTGTGAAAGGCGTAAAATAATATCAGGATTGCTATTGTGCAAGTACTCCGTATTGGACGCTAAGTACTCTGCCTCTTGCCCTTCCATGACATTTATTCCACCAGCCCGTTTAACTAGGTCACCTGCATAAGAATTTTCAGTAGCCACTAAGTAACTCCCTGGAATACCAAGTAAAATTAAAACACGAGGTCCTTCCTTATTAGTAGCGACCGTTTGGACGGCATCAATATTTTTTTGTAGACCCGACACTAATTGTTCAGCTTGAGTAGTACGGTCATAACGTTCACCTAGCGTTTTAATTTCCGCCATCATTGCATCCACACTTTGGAAATTTAAAAAATGTACAGGTATTTTCAGTTGCTTGAATTTATCTTGTAAATCATATTCTAATGTTGACACTGATAATACATCCGTAGGGTTCAATGATTTTACAATTTCCATATCAGGCTCCATTGCATTGCCAATAGTAGGCAGGCCTTTAAAGCGTTCTGCTAATTTTTTTTCAGTCGTCGGTACAGCAATTGCATCCAACTCTAGCTTATCTAAAATTTCAGCTATTACAACTGTGCCAGCAATAATACGATTTTCACTTTTTGCAGTTGTGTCCGTTGAAACTTCAACCTTTTCAGTGGAGTCTTCATTTGCTTGATCGCTTCCACCGCTACAACCAGCGATTAAAAATACGGTCATCAGTGCTAGTAATGCCAACCAGTTCTTTTTTATGTTGCACATATCGTCATCTCCTACTTATCTCAGTCTTTTTTTGAATTTCTTAAACGACGAACGACTAACCAGCCTGATAAAATACAAATAAGCACAAGCAATACAATTTTTACTTTATCTAGCTGTGCGAGTTGCTGATTTACTGTCATTTTGTTATTTGTCTGTTCAGTTTTTGCTTTCTGTTCCTCTTGCATTTCAGCAGGTTCTTCAACTGCTTCCTCCGCATTTGCATCAAGTGTTCGATCAAAAGCTAACTGTTCTTCCACCATTGTTGTATCAGTATGCTGTAATGGAGGAAGGGGGAGCGAATTGGGCTTAATTGTAGGCTCAACTGTATTTTTCTTTAAAGGTTGCTCTATTTTTTCAGTAGCGATAGCAGGAGACTTCCTCATCACGTTTTGCTTAGGAGGCACTGCTTCTATAGGCTTCCCAACAATTTGAGCCACTTGTTGTTCATTAAATTGTAAATCCACAAAATATTGATGATGATACGCTATCTCTGGAATATCTACTTGTACCCACATCCGAAGTGGGCGTTGGAAATCAACGACTGCAAATTCGACAATTCGCACATTGTCATTTATAGAGACAAGTGTTGGTGCTACTTGCTCACCTAGTTGTTCAACGGTTAGACTCGTTACCCAAGATGATTTTAAAATCGTCATCTGAGCAAAATAGCTGCCGTTTTTTTCTATTATTTTAGCCACTGGATTGACATACGTATTCATAATCGATGGTTCTTTTTTTCCATCGACATACAATATGTAGTCGATTGACCATTCTTTTTCAGGCACACTTTCTGCGATTTCAGTATTCTGTTCAATCTCTTCACTTGGCGCTTTCACTCTTATCTGAAACTCTTGTGCAAACGGACGACTTTCCTGTTCTAATTCAGAAGCCACTAAACCCTTTATTCGAATTGGTTCTTTTAAGTCTTTCACATCAAACTGAACTAAATTTTCAGTCCACGTTAAAATAGTAGAAAGCGATTTTTCAGGCTGTTCAATATGTATATCTTGTAAAGTATATGGATGATTGATTGTCAAAGACAATGTATATTGACCATTATTCATGTCCAGTGTCGCTTCTTCATTAAAAAATCGGTTTTGTTCTATTCCATCGTGAGTTGAAAAACTTAGTTCAACTTGATAGCTTCCATTTCCTAGTGAACTATCTTCTTCAGCTTGCACATACAGCCATTTAAAATGAGGGGCAAATAAGAAAAACATTGCACTAAGTGCTAGTAATACGATGACTTTTCTTTTGCATGTTTTCATGAAAATTCCCCCTATTTCTCTAAAAGCAACAGTAACTTCCTTCCTCATTTATGTGAGAAAGGAAGTTGCTATTGTTAAACCTTATTATTCTTCAAATTCGTAGAAGAATTCTAAAGAGTTATTTAAAATTTTTGCCATTTGACCACGTGTTAATGGTTTGTTTGCATTGATGTATGTTTTACCATCTTTCGCAACAGATCCAGTCATAATGCCTTCTTTGTAAAGTAATGAGAATGCTTCTTTCGCTTCATCATTAGCAATTGACGCTTGGTCTGCATATGGTAATGAAATTTCAACATTTAAGTCGCCTTCCGTTACTGCTTGGATAGCACGGTAAATCATTAGCGCACCTTGTTGACGAGTTAAAATGCCATTTGGATTGAATTTATCACGAGATTCAACAATACCATATTCAGCTAGCGCGTTAATCGCTTGTTCCGCTTCAATTCCTTTAATATCTTGGAAGCCCGCAACTTCAGTAGCTTCTAATTCTAAAGTACGTGCAATCATTAATGCAAATTGTGCACGTGTTAAATTGTTATTTGGATTGAATTTATCTTGTGGCATGATAATCTCATAAGCTAGTAAGTTAAGGATGGCTTCTTTATTTTCGTTATCATCGATATCTTTAAATGGATTTTCAATTGTTGTTTCTTCAGTATCTGTAACTGGTTTACTTAAATCTACATCAAAGCTAAATTGTACAGTATGAACAGAATCATATTTTACGCCTGCTTTAGGCTCATCTACGATAATATGAATTTCAGCGTTTGTAAGTGCTTTTAAATCTTTTACTTCGAAAGTATAAATACGTTCATTTGTTTCTTTATCTTCCTCTGCTAATACAGCGTCCTTACCATCTACTTTAAATGATTGAACATACTGACCTTTAGGGAAATGCATGCCGACTACATATGTGCCATCTGCATCACCAACTGCTACAGTTGGACTAATATAGTCTTTCATAATAGATTCTTCTTTAGTGCCATTTTTATAAACTGTTACAGTACCTTCATAAACATTTACGTCTTCAGTTTCATCTGTAACTGTTGTTGTTTCTTCTTTTACAGGTTGCTCTTCTTTTACTTCATCAACTGGCTTTACTTCTTCTGCTGTTACTGGTTGGAAGTCGAATTCATACCATTTATCCATGTTAGCTGGAGCTGGAACAACTACGTGTACTTTTGCCGCAGTTTTTACTTTTGGATCTACTGGGAATGACACGATGCTTGAACCATCTTGTTGCTTTTCAAATGTTGCATCGACATATTTATCGCCTTGTTTTACTTGGAAACCAGTGATTGTTGGAGCGAATTGAGCTGGAACAGTTAGTTTCACTGTGTATGTACCATCTTTTTCGATAAGTAAGCCTGTACCTGTAAAGTATTTATCCATGTATCCCGCTTCATCTGTACCTGGTTTAAATGTTTGGAATTTTACAGCTGTACCTTCAGCTGTTCCTGCTTTTTCTTCCACTTTCACATCTGTAGTAACTGTTGTTGTTGTGTCCGCTACCTTTGCTGATGCAAATGATGGTACTGAAAGTGATGCTGCTAATAATGAGGCAAGTACGATTTTTGTTGCGCGAGATTGACGTTTTTTAGTCATTAATGACCCTCCATTTTTGTTTTGTTTTTTGTTCTATAAAGTAAAAATGCTGATCCTGCAAATGCAACAAGTAACAAATAGGGCGTCGCATCGCTTGTTTGTGGATTAGGCACTTGACTTCCAGATGTTGTTGGCGTTGTCGTATCATTTGGTGCTGCTGTAGCTGCTGAACTTCCAGTTGCTGGTGCATCAAATACTAAGGAAACGCTATATTCATGGTGATAATTAATATCATCGATATCAATTTTCATAGATGTTACAACTGGCTTTGATAAATCTTTCACTGTGAATTGTACAACACGTGTATCAGCTGCCTTATCTTCGCTAACAACCGAAGCTCCTCCTGGTGGTTGAAATTTCGTAATCCAAGCACTATTTTTTAATGTAAGTTGTACAGTAGCTGTGCCACCTTTTACTGTCACCGTTGCAGGCTTTACGAAATAATCGTTTGCTATTGATGCAGAGCTACTATCTGGTTTATTGACCTGATATTTTACAGAATAAGTACCATCAGCAAGTTGAGCAGATGCATGTGGTAATGCTAAATTAAAAATAACCATACTGACTAGCATGACCAACATCACTATTTTCTTCATGTGTTGCACGCCTCCTCTAATTATTATGGAAAATTTTTATCCATTTTCCATTAATCATTATAATTGATACGAATAATATTCTCAATATTTCCATGAAAGCAATATTATGAAAATGTAAACGAAAATTATTCTCAATTACACCTCTAACCAAAGGATAATCTTTGCTACCAATGTATGTCAACTAGCAATCTAAAAACGTCTTTAATATGTCAAAATTCCCTAAAAAAAAGAATATTACTGCATCAAACAGTAATATCCTATTATTTTTATTATTTGGCAAAAACTTCAAAAACTCCAATAACAATTAACAACCATCCTGATATAGCGGTAGAGTATTTCCCTATAAATGTTTTACTTAGCAGGACACCAAAATGACTTCCTAAACCCACTGTGATAAAAGAAAATGTGCCTATCGAGATGACCGTCCAAATTGCGGATATACCATTTGCACCGATAGCAATTCCGCCTGCTAAACAGTTTGCCGATAACACGAACCCAAGTGTCATTGCCTCTCTCATAGAAATAATATGATTTTTATCTTCGTCAAATATTTCAGGATTTTTAGCAATGCTATGCTTGGAAAAACGATTAGAGAAAAGTGTAAATATCCCAATCACACATAGCAGAAGGCTCCCTAAAAGATTGGCTGTATGTGGCGAAATATACTCTATTACTGTACTACCAGCCGTTACTGCCACAAAAGTGACAATCATTGACAGTACAGCAATTATTGCATTCGATAAGATGGGAATCTTCACTCGCTTAACACCATAGGCCAAACCAATCCCCAAATTATCTAGATTGGCTGCTATACCAATAAAAATAATGGTGATCCAATGCATGATTTCCCTCCTTTTAAACGATTCTCCATTTTCTCATCATATGAGAAGGAAAATTTTATGTTCAATTGGGCGTTTACCGGAAAATGCAATGGAATTAATGAAGTGCGGGGATTTATCCGCGATTGGCACGGCTTTACCCGCGATATAACATGGCTTACCCGCGATTTGAGCGAAGTTACCCGCGATAATAAAACAAAAGTGCGATACAATCACTTGAAGCCCATAAAACCATTGTAAACAATGAGGGATTATCAGGAACATGACTGATTGTTGTAAATTCATATTATCCCGACAATCCCCTAAGTAAAAAATTTAACTTTTCCTACGACATTATTGCCTAGCGGGAATAAACCCCTCTGCCTCAGCTTCTTCTTCAGTACAGAACATTTCTTCTGCTACTGTATTGTCATAATCACGTTGTCCAGGCATGTGATAAATTTTGTTACCTTTTGAATTAATATTTCCTTTAATAGTACAATTCTTTTTACTGCTAGTATTATTCGACTCATCTTTACTTGCTTTAGATGGATTTTCTTCTTTCACAGCATTAGTATAGGCCTCTTTATCGTAACCACGATTTGTTACGTAGTCTTCAACTGACCAAATACCAATGGCAGATTGTTGCGCAGTTTTTTGAATGGACTTAAACCAATCTACATGTTTCGTATTTGGCTCATAAATGTAGGCCACGCGTGCTAACCCATTTTTCAATAGTTGCTCTTGTACACTAATACCATCTTTCGTATAAACATAAGCTAATAACCTTTTATATTTATCCCGATAGGAAACGTCGAATTCTAAATAAACGGTATCTTGTCCAGCTAGTAACTGTTTTGTAAATTCTTTCGCTTCTGGCCCAAAAGGTTGCACCCCTAACGTTTTGTGATTCGTTTCAGGCGTATCTACAAGAAGAAAACGTATTTTTTCGGAACTGCCGTTATATTTTATTCTGATTGTGTCCCCGTCAATTATTTCCTGTAGTTCAAATTCTTCAAATTTACTCACATCATGCTTTTCAGCAGATTCCTTTGTTGAAGCTACAATCCCTTGTATATCTTCAGTTTTACCATTGCCGGTGCTAGCCTCTTCTGTACATCCACTAATCAGCAATGTTGAAAACAATAAAGCTAAAAATAATTTTTTCAAATTCATATCCTACTTCCTTAAAGTTAAATCTAGAAAATATCCATTACTAATTTAGAATCGTCCGGACAAAAATAAAAAATGATACATAATAATGATCACCTTTTTAATTCCTGACGCATATCGCCAAAATCAAAAATCTCCAGCTATATTATAAACTGAAGACCTGATAATTTATCTAAATATTAAATACAATACAACGGCAAAAATAATTGTTCCGCTAGTGATTAACGTTTTAATATCTTTATCACTCATTTTCAGTACCTCTTTTCTTACTTCATACAATACTTTATTTAATTCTATTATCAATAAAGTCGACTAATATCACAATGGATTTGATTAGTTTTCTTCTGAAATTTTTAAGTATGCTAAAAATATTTCCTATTATACAAAAAAAATTCAGAACGCCAGTTACAAAATAAAGAGTCGACAAACTTGAAAAATACGAGTTTGTCGACTCCCTTAATCCCTCAATTGAAGGCATTTATGATATTACACTATTAAATTTCATTATGTGGTTTTGGCTTTGGACCGAGCTCTTCTGGCTCAATATCAGCAAATGTTTCGCCTTCTTCTTCTAAATCACGCATGCGGTGAGCAATACGTGATGCTGCCGAAGCTGCAATGCTGGCAACTAAATCATCTAAAAATGTATTAACATGATGTCCAGGCTCTGTGTCAAGTTTTTTAATAATACCGATTTTTTGTTTATCTAAATGTCCAAATGTTGTTACAGCTATACTTCCATATGTAAACACAGACCCCAATGCAATCGTTTCATCTACTCCGAATAAGCCTTCATCGGATTCGATAATTTGTTGTAGAGGTGAAGATAATAGCCCTTTTTCAGCTAATTCATCCAACTCTATTCCAACTAATACTGCATGTTGGACTTCTCGTTTACGTAATACACGTTCAACCGAATGAATACAATGCTCTAATGTTAAGCCTACATTGTAGGATTTTTGCATTTCATAAACAATCTCAGCAATGTCTTCTAACTCTACACCACGGCGAATTAGTGCAGCTTGGGCTGCTTTCGCCACTTCTTCTGACTGTACGCGAATACTTTTATCATGCATAACTAACCCTCATTTCAGTTTTTTTGCTAACATAACGCTAGCCCAACCTATTATACCTTTACTTTCGTAATATGGTACAATTTTGTCACAAACACATGAAGGAGTGTCATCATTGGATAAGGGAACTGTACAAGATTTAATGTTCTATAGTGAAGCATTGCAGGAGGAAATACAGCTATATATTTACGTCCCTGCTAATTATTCTCCACTATACAAATATAATATTCTCATCGCTTCGGATGGTAAAGATTATTTCCAACTTGGAGGTATTACAAAACTAGCCGATGAACTTATCGATGACTATGAAATCGAGAATTTAATCATTGCATTTGTCCCATACAAAGATATTAAAGATCGCCGTACTAAATATATTCCAAGTGGTGAGCAACATGAAGCTTACTTACGCTTTTTAGCACATGAACTTGTTCCCTATTTAGATGCTGAATATGCAACGTACCAAATGGGTATGAGCCGAGGAGTTATCGGTGATTCTATGGCTGCAACCGCTTCCTTAATGGCTGCATTAAAGTATCCGAGTATTTTTGGCAAGGTTATTTTACAATCACCTTATGTTGACGAAGATGTACTGAAAGCGGTTGAACAGTTTAAAGATCCAGGAGCTATTTCTATTTATCATATCGTGGGAAAAAATGAAGATAAAGTTGTGACAATGGATAAAACCGTTAAAGATTTTTTAACGCCAAATCGACAGTTGCACAATCTAATGTTAAGTAAAGGCTTCTCTACATTTTATGAAGAGTTTGATGGCAATCATACATGGAAATATTGGAAACCTGATTTAAGACGTGCGTTAATTGAAAATTTCAATTAATGTTAGGCGATTCAAATTACGTATTTTGAAATTTCTGTTATACTTAGATAGAAAAATCGTTTATTTTCGGGAGGTAATGGACTATGAAGTACGGAATTGTGGCATTTCCATCAAAAAAATTGCAAGATTTAGCAAATACGTATCGCAAGCGTTACGATCCTCATTATGCGAAGATTACACCGCATATGACGTTAAAAGACAGCTTTGATGCAACAGAAGACGATATTCAATCTATTGTTAAGCAATTAGATGATATTGCTGCTAAACACGCGCCTTTAAATATTCATGCATCACGCATTAGTTCGTTTTTCCCAACAACAAATGCGATTTATTTCCGCATCGAACCAACTGAACAATTACAAGCATTCCATCGTGTATTGGAAGAACAAATTCCTTTTGGGGACTCTAAGCATGTTTTTGTTCCACACATCACGATTGCACAAAAAATGACGGACTCAGAACATGATGATATTTTTGGGCAACTCCGCATGACTGGGGTTGATGAACATGATAGTATCGATCGTATTCATCTTTTATACCAATTGGAAGATGGGTCATGGACAACATATGAAACATTCCGATTGACTGGAGCTGAATGACTTTTGTATAACGTTAAGATTGTCGAAACAGAGAAAGAACATGCTGATGCATTTGCTGTTCGTAAAAAAGTATTTGTAGAGGAACAAGGTGTTCCGCTTCATTTAGAATGTGATGCTTTAGATGCAACAGCAACACATTTTATTATGTATGAAGGCAATGAACCTGTTGGTGCTGCTCGTCTACGTAGCATTGAAGATCATACTGCAAAAATTGAACGCGTATGTATTTTACAAAGTCAGCGGGGCAAAAAACTTGGCGTTTTAATTATGCAAGAAATGGAGAAATTCGCAATTTCCATTCAACAAAAGAAATTAAAACTCCATGCTCAAAGCTACGCCGTTCCTTTTTACGAAAAGCTTGGTTACACGGTAACATCTCCTGAATTTATGGATGCTGGAATACCTCATCGAGCAATGGAAAAAGAGATATAATGAACAGGTGTTACGATATGCTAAAAGCATAGTCGTAACACCTTTTTTTATGCCTTTGTAGCGTGTTCTCTATTTGGAGTTCTTTCTCACACCAAAATAGACAAACGTTCATCATTATTTCATCATTCTAGCAAGCTTTTCGAAATCTAGTGAAGCGCCATCTTGAATAATAGAGTTTACGATTTTATCTTCAAGCTCTTGTGTAATTTGTCTATTAGACACTTTGCCTACACGGCGTACTATTTTTCTTACTTGTTTCTCATTGGTGAAATCAGCATGTTGAATTGCATTAGCTAATGCAAAGATTTCATCCATTGATACGCCTGTCTTTTGTTCAATCGAATTAAAAAACGAGCGATGCATGTTCCCCCTCCTATCAATTCCACCTCAACGTTATTGTCGCGAATGATTCATAAACGGTAACTAATCGTACACAAAACATCAATGACAACTGTTGGAGGCTCTAACCTTATTCAGTAAGTTTTTTATATACTCACAGAAAAAAGCTAAAGCCTATATATCTAAAACTCTCTAGAGCTTTTAGCTAGACTAATTAACTTACGAAAGTAGCGCCAACAATAATTAGGAGAATGAATAGGACAACAATTAAGACAAATGTTGAGCCCATTCCATTATTGTTATTGCCTCCGCAATAGTTCCAGCTATTTGCACCAGCAACATTATTACCATAAGGTTGTGCACACCAGCCTTGATATCCCATAAAAGCACCCCTCCCTTCTACAACCTATAATATGTAAAGTTGCAGGCAAGAGAGGGGTATTCGTCTAGTCAATATTCCCTTTTGGTTTAAAAATTAATGCGCCAATAAAGCCAAAAACAATTGCAGCACTGATTCCCGAACTTGTTACTTCAAACATGCCAGTCAATACGCCTACTAATCCATGCTTTTCCGCTTCAGCCATTGCACCATGTGTTAAGGAGTTACCAAATGATGTAATAGGTACAGTAGCACCTGCACCTGCAAAATGAATGAGTGGCTCATACAAGCCCATTCCATCTAGAATTGCACCAACAACGACTAACGTACTTAATGTATGTGCTGGCGTTAATTTACCAACATCCATTAATAATTGACCGAAAACGCAGAAAATGCCTCCTACAATAAATGCAAATATAAAAGTCATAACCATGCTGTTGCCTCATTTCATTGTAATTTCTATCGCATGTGCGGTACATGGGATCGTCTCTTTCTGTTGGAACGAAAGTGGAGATAGCAATGCACCTGTCGCCACAAGGAGCACTCGTTTATATGTCCCTGCACGAAGCTCTTGCATTACATAACTAAAAAAAACAGCCGCTGAACAGCCTGCTCCACTCGCCCCCGATTGAAAGGATTCATCTTGACCGTAAAATTCCGCTCCAGCATCGCGTAAAAGTGTTAACTCCTCATTTTTTATGCCACTCTCGACAAGCATGCCTTTAAGCAGTTTTAAGCCAAGCTGTCCTAAATCGCCCGTTAAAATTAAATCATAATGATATATTTCTTGTTTACGTTCCTCTAAATGAGACTTAATCGTTTGGAAGGCAGCAGGAGCCATGGCAGCACCCATATGAAATGGATCATCCATTCCATAATCAATGACCTTACCTATCGTGGCTGCTTCAATAGAAGGAGCATCTTCACGATGTTTACCAACCAGCGCATAACCTGCTGCTGTTACAGTCCATTGCGCCGTTTGTGGTTTCTGTGCACCATAATTAATCGGATAACGAAATTGACGTTCAATCGCATTGTGTTGACTTGATGCCCCAGCAATTGAATAATTTGCAGCTCCGAGCTCCGTTAAAAGGCTGGCTACAATTACAGCTGAAACAGAGGTAGCACAAGCTGAAAATAATCCGATAAAGGGAATAGCTAATTCCCTTGCCGCAAAATTGGTAGGCGTCATTTGGTTAACTAAATCGCCACCTAATAAATAATCAACTTCTGCAGTTGTAATACCACCTTTTTTCATAACAAATTCACAAGCTTCTTCAACCATTTTTCGATGGCCTTGTTCATTTGTTTCCATTTGCCAGCGCTCATCGTCGTAGACCGTATCAAAATATTGTTTGAAAGTACTGCGGTCCTCTAACGGTCCTGCTACTACGCCTCCTGCTAACAACGATGGTTTTGACGGAAAGATGATTACCATGAAACCACCCCTATCGTTACAAGAATATATTTAATAAGTGCAACAAAAAATGCAGATACTACACCAAATAACACAACAGATCCCGCTAATTTGAATAAATTACCGCCAACACCGAGGACTAAACCTTCAGATCTATGTTCAATTGCAGCAGAAATTACCGCATTCCCAAACCCTGTAACAGGCACTGCTGAACCTGCTCCTGCAAATTGACCAATTCTTTTGTATAAACCAAAGCCTGTTAAAATCATTGCAAAAAATACCATCGTTGCAACTGTTGGGTTTCCGGCTGTTGCTTCTGTGAAATTAAAGAAAACGATATAAAAAAGAGAAACCGCCTGCCCAATTGTACAAATGAGACCACCTACCACAAATGCTTTAACGGCATTTTTTAAGTAAGGGGTAGGCGGTGTTATGTTTTGTTCTAGCTGTTGATATTGCTCTTTTTCCATTATGTTTCCTCCTTTGCAAGCTTCTGCAGCTCCGTAATTTTCTTGCTTAGTTTATTATCTTCAAGTTGGTCCTTTTTTATTTTATTGGCTTCATAAAATATTTTATAATCGGCTGAAACAAAAACCTCTTTGCTGGGATACTTTTCATCAAACTTTTTTTGGAGTTTTTTCTCTATTTTAGTCGTATTCCATTTTTTCAATGGTTTAATTTGCACAGCCACAAGCATTTTATCGTCATATTGAATGACAGTTGATTTTTCAACCGATTTTTCTTCTTTTAATACCGATTCAAGCTCTGCTTCATTTTGTGGAGAACCATAGACAATAAATTTTTCTTTTTCCGTGCATCCAATAAGCAATGTCATACAGACGAATAGAGGCAACATCATTCCTAATAACCTCAAGGTATTTACCCTCCTTTTCCTAACAGTTTCTCCACACATAAAAAAACTATTCATTTGAATAAGTAAACGAAAGCCCGAGTCCATTTTTCAAAAGCACATATTGTAGAAGTAGTTAGAAAGAAAGGAGGTGACAATATGGGTTGTGGTAAACCAACAAATCCTATTGGACCTATCCATTCAGCAGGCTGCGTATGTGACGTGGTGCGTGCAATTTTAGATATTCAAAATCAAGCGGTGCGAGATGAGTGTTCTCCATGTACAGCAAACTGTTTCTTAGAACCACTAGGCGGGATCGTAAGTCCTGCACGCTCAACAGCAGATACACGCGTATTCATGCTTATTACAAAAGACGGTACTCCATTTAAAGCATTCTTTAGCTCACCATCAGCAGATCCTTGTAAATGTACATCAGTATTTTTCCGTGTCGAAGATATGTTTGATGAATGCTGTGCTACTTTACGCGTTTTAGAACCATTATGTACTTATGATTCTACTGAAAGCACTGTAGACTTATTAAGTCGTGATGGCTGCTGCGTAAATATGAAGAAAATTTGTAAAGTAGATGATTGGAACTCTACTGATAGCTGTATCACTGTGGATTTATCTTGTTTCTGCGCTGTTCAATGTATCGCTGATGTTGACTTAGGGATTTGTAATTAAGTCTTTCTCCTTTGACACACTACACATAAAAAAAAAGTGTACAGCATCCTCTGCTGTACACTTTTTTTATAATATCGGCAATTGTTTCCCCCGCCATAATATTTGTTCAATATCCTCGAAGTAAATAATTTCTTGTGTATTGAACTCCTTGGACGTCAACAATAGGGAATCCATTTGCATATCTGAAGCAGTTCCACTTAGTCTTCTACCATCCTTTAAAGTGATTAATAATGGTTGATAAGCTTTTTGACGAAACGGTTTTTCTAAAAACTGTAGCTGCTTTATAATATATTCGTCCATTTCTTCGTTTACTTCTTCATTTACTTGTTCTTTCACTAATTTAGGTACCGCTTCATCTAGACTCGACTCACTGTCGTATTGATCTCTTACATAGACAGACGTACTTTCATCCAAATCCAATTCATGTAGCATTTTAGAAATGTTTAAGAAATAAGTTGGTGACTTTATATATAGGCGTGGCTCTCGCTCCACAATTATCACTTCCCTTTTTTCCCTACAATATGCAAAAGTGAAGAAATTGGTTCTTAGCCTATTTGACTTAAAAACACGGTCGCTAGTCCTAAATAAATTAAAATACTCGTAATATCATTTAATGTTGTAATAAACGGACCCGATGCAACAGCCGGATCAATTTTCATACGATGCATTAATAATGGGATAAATGAGCCAGCAAGTGTTGCCACTAAAATCGAACCACAAATTGCTGCACCAACAAGCATCCCTAAAATTAATTCACTTTTCCATATATATACAATACCAATAACAATCAGGCCACAAACAATTCCCGTTAAGATGCCAGTACCTGCTTCTCGAAGTAACAGCTTCATTTTGCTATGTTCTTCGACATCACCTGTCGCAATGCCTCGAATGGCAACAGCAAGTGCTTGTGTGCCACTATTCCCCGAAGTACCTGAAATAAGCGGAATAAAGACAGCAAGCAACGCTACTTTATCTAATGTATCTTCAAACTGCCCCATTAAATTCGCTGTTAGCATACCTAAAAACAATAAAATAACAAGCCAAGGCAAACGTTTTTTTGCTGCTTGCCAAGGATTAGTATCAAACTTATCCATATCGGAAATACCCGCTAATTTCGAGTAGTCTTCCGATGCTTCCTCATCAATAACGTCGATAATATCATCGACAGTAATAATCCCCAAAAGCTCACCTTGATCACCAATAACAGGTGTTGCTAGGAAATTATAATCCTTCATAATTTGTGCTACTTCCTCTTGGTCATCACCCACATGCACCATTACAACTCGTTCATTCATAATGGAGCGAATAAGTGTATCCTCATCAGCAATGATTAAATCGCGGAGTGAAATAACCCCTGTTAGTCGATGTGCCTCATCCACAACAAATATATAATAAATCGTTTCGGCATTTGGTGCCTCTTTACGCAATATCGCCATTGCAGAACGAACAGTTGAATTTTCAGGAATAGCTACGTATTCAGTTGTCATAATAGAACCAGCTGTATATTCATCATAACTTAAAAGCTCATTAATCTCTTCAGCTGTTTCTACATCCATCATGCCTAAATAGCTTTCTCGTTGCTTTGTATCCAACTCATTTAAAACGTCTGCAGCATCATCAGCATACATATGGGACAGCATTTCTGCACCGTATGCTGGATCCATCTCAGCTAAATACGCTGTATATTCGTCATCATCTATTTCGATTGCCTCAAAAATATCAGCCATTTCCGTCGGAGACAAGTACGAATAGATGATCTTCCTTATATCAGGCTCCACCTTTTCATAAAACGTTGCCTGATCATATGGATGAAGTTCTAAAAACTCATCACGGAATGCGTTAATTTCATTGTTTTCTAGCATACCACGTAAATGTGCCTCGTCGAATTGCACATCATCCTTTTCATTTCTTTCCTCTATCATGCTTGTCCCCTCCTTCCGAGCGTTGAAATTATTTCACGTTCATTGACGCAAATCTACCTTTTATATAATAGTGTGCATGCACTGTTTGTGCAAACTCTTTTTTTAGATAAAAACAACTTTCTTCTTTACTATACCCTACAATTGCTTATTTTTCTGTTAACATGCTATTAAGATACTATTTAATAGTAAAAATGATAAGGAGATGCTCGATTTCGCGAACACCTCCTCAAATATTTAATATTTGTTGCATATCATCCTTTAACATACTTGTGAAAGAGTACTTCTCATTTGTTAATGGATGCTGCAAAGACAACGATACACAATGTAGTGCTTGCCGATCTATCAGATTACGGCTTCCCCCATATAATTCATCGCCTATAAGTGGGTGACCTACATAAGCCATATGCACGCGGATTTGATGTGTTCGTCCTGTATGCAATTTTAAGCGAATATGCGTCATCGGCTCTCCTTGAACTGTAAAACGCTGTAAGACGGTCACATCCGTATGCGCAAATTGGCCATCCTCCCGTACCTCACGTTCAATAATACTAGATTCTTTTCGACCAATAGGCGCAATGATAGACTGCCTATCCTCTATTAAATGTCCGTGTACAATTGCTTCATATTCACGCGACACATTACCACTGCGTTGGGCTAAACCCATTAAGTGATGGATATGTGCATGCTTAGCGATGCATAACAAGCCTGATGTATCACGATCGAGCCTTGTCACAACATGGACGGTGGAGGCTAAGCGTTGTTGTTCAAAATAGCCACAAACAAAATTAGCTACACTTTTTGACGGATGCTCACGGGATGGAATTGTACTTTGATGTGCTGGTTTATCAAGCACTAACAAAGCCTCATCCTCGTAAATAATAGACAGCGCTCCATATTCAATTGTGAGTCCATCACTTTTCTCTTCTGGTGGAAATTTTATTTCTACCTGATCTCCCATGTGAAGGGGGTAACGTACATTTTGCTCGATACCATTGACCGATAGTAAGCCCCCATCAAACTTAATAGCTGTTAAAGCACGTTTCGATATTTGCCATTGTGCTAAAGCCTCACGGAGCAATTGACCATCCTTTTCAGCTTGAAATTGAAGTGTAAAACGTGTATCGCTATTACTCATTTGCAACGAATGACTCATGCACACGTTCCCAAAACGGAAACGGTCTGAAGCGTGCAAAGCGGACCCTTTCATTTGCTACATTGAAAGCAATGGATTTCACATCACCTTGTGTGACTTGTAGATGATCAACTGTCATATTGAAGTTTTGATCGTTCACTGGGCGTAAAATACAGTGATGATGAGCTGGTAAAATTAGTGGCGAGCCTACTGTTCGGAAGACGCGATTATTTATAGAGGCAATTTCAGTAATTTGAAGTGCCGCTAAAGTAGGGTGGATAATGGCTCCTCCTAAAGCTTTGTTATAGGCTGTACTACCTGATGGGGTCGAAACACAAAGGCCATCCCCACGGAAACGCTCAAACTGATTACCATTTAACTCAACATCCATTACAAGGGTAACATCAGGCGATTTCACGGTCGCTTCATTTAGTGCCAAATAAGTGTTTGATTCTGCATTATGATGTTCCACTTTTACTTCTAATAAGGGATACTCCACAACATTAAAATCTTTTTTCGCAATAGATAGCACTAATTTCTCTAGTTCGGAGGGTTTCCAATCCGCATAAAATCCCAAATGGCCTGTATGAATACCGACGAATGCAACTTGATCTAGCAAATGTGAGTAGCGATGGAAAGCATGTAATAGCGTGCCGTCCCCACCTATCGATACGACAATTTCAGGTGTCTCTTCATCGTATGTTAATCCAAAATCTTGCAAATATGTTTTTGCTAGCTCCATTAATTCATTTGATTGTGCATCTCTACGTGATTGAATAGAAAATTTCATTGTGAGTCACGCTCCTTCTCTGATAGTAAACTAGGATTCGATGCCTCTTTAAATTCACTAAAATAGGCCTGTGCTTCTTGAATTTCACTACGAATCGAAGACATTTCTTCATCTAACCGGAAGGCTGCTTCTGCTGCACTTTGTAGACGATTTTTTATTTCCTCTGGAAACATGCCCTTATATTTATAATTTAGTGAATGTTCTATTGATGCCCAAAAATTCATAGCTAATGTACGAATTTGAATCTCTGCTAGCACTACTTTTTTTCCTTGTATGGTCTCAACGGGGTATTCTACAATCATATGATATGAACGATAACCGCTTGGCTTATTATGGGTAATATAATCTCGCTCTTCCACTACGCGCATATCCTTACGTTGTCGAATTAGCTCTGTCACCGTCGAAATATCATCTACAAATTGACACATAATACGAACACCTGCAATATCGCCAAGCTCGTCGCCAAGTTGCTTCGACGGTTCAAAGGCTAGTCCTTTTTCTAGCGTTTTATCGTAAATGCTTGCCAGTGGCTTTACTCGTCCTGTCACAAATTCAATTGGTGAATTTGCATTGACAATGCCAAACTGAGATCGCATACCTTTTAATTTTATTTTCAACTCATCTACTGCTTGTTTATAAGGACTTAAAAAAATCTCCCATTGTCCCATCGCTAAAACCTCCCGACATTCGGTATCGGACAAAACCAACACCGTCTGTTCGTTTTGTCTTTTTTAATCAGCGAGAACTGCCTTGAAGTGTTGTTCCACTGCTTGAACAAATTCTGCTCCGTAATTGTAATTTCCTTCAATATTATACACGAGCATTTCCAATTCCTCGTAAAAGTTTGTCAGTTCAATTACTTCCCCATCTACTTTTAACATTGGGTTTTGTTTGGCTTGTAAAATATGTACAAGATTGTCCCAACTGTTTTGTGGAAAACGCAAGTAATGATAGTCCTCTCCTGCATCCAGTAAATAGATAAATGCAAAATCATCTGAATCTGCAATTACTTGGGCAGCAGGCTTTAGCTGTAAATTTTTATGATTGTCGTTTAAACTAAAATGAGGTTGCTGATTTTCAAAATAAAATGATTCTATAGTATATATTTTACGCAAATGTGGGTCCCCTTTTCGTCGTTCTCTTCCTCTTATTTTAGCATATGGGGTAAATAGTTGCAGTGTGTAATTGCAAAACAACAAGCAAACTTCGGCTAAAAACCGATTACAACATTCGCTTAATTGCGTCCCGAGCTTTTTCATTTCTGCTTGAAAAAAGCTCCAGTTAAATATCGATGACAACAGTAGGGGTAGAAGCCCCTCCCAATCAAATTATAGTTTGGCAACACACACTTATTAGAAGTAGCGGACTTCCGTTGACGCAAGTAAATTAATAAAAAAGGATGAGCATCTATGGCACAACAACTTGAAATTGAGTTTAAAAATATTTTAACTAAACAACAATATGAGCATTTGCTAGAAGAATTCCAAATCCAAAAAAATGCTATTCATCGTCAAACAAATCATTATTTCGACACACCTACTAATGCTATTCGGAATTTGCAAAGTGGGTTACGTATCCGCATTATTAATAATTATTATGAATGTACATTAAAAGAGAAAACTTCAAATCATACACATTTAGAAACAACCGATGAATTGACCGCTGCACAAGCAGAAAAAATGCTTGCAGGCCAAGGTTTTTATGCACCAGAAGTCGCAAAAAGACTAGCGTCACACAACATTGCATTAGAACAATTAGCCGTGTTTGGTTCCCTTACAACGGACCGTGTCGAAATTCCTTATAAAGAGGGACTTCTTGTATTTGATCATTCTTTCTATTTGCAGTGTGACGATTATGAGGTAGAATATGAATCAAAAGATGAAATAAAAGGAAAAGCAATCTTCGACGAATTTCTACAGCAATACGATATAAAAAAACAAATTGCTGAAAAAAAAATTGCACGCTTTATGAAAGCTTTACAATCAACTAAACAACAATAATGCTTATTACAATACGAAAGGGTGACCAGCTCATTGGATATCCAATCTTTGAGAACAATGCTTGAAATCCAAGCACTACAAACATTAGGTTCTACGGGAAATACTTCACCAAATTCTTTCACAAACAGCAATTCTATCTTTTCTGATATGATTGAAGAAATGTTAGGCGATGCGACAACAACGAACAACGCAAAATTATCTAGCCTCCTTGGCATGAGTTCTTCGGGCTCCGCCAACTTTATGGACCAGCTTAGTAGCTTAACAGGTATGACTGGTGGAAATACAAATAGTTCGCTCCAATCATTGCTCTATAATGGAACGAATTCTGTGTATATTCCCGCCTCTCTCCAAGCGACATTATCAAACATGCAAGCCAGCACTAAGCTAGATTCCTATGTATCAGACGATGTGATTGGCTCGACTGCCTATGCCAATTCACTTGCTGGAGCTAACCAATATGTCGCAATTATCGATAAGGCTGCGGCTACTTATAATGTACCAGCTAAGCTTATTGCTGCCGTTATCAAGCAAGAGTCCAACTTTAACACATTCGCTGTCAGTCATGCAGGCGCTCAAGGCTTAATGCAATTAATGCCTAAGACAGCTCAATATTTAGGTGTAACGAATTCATTTGATCCCGAGCAAAATATTATGGCTGGAGCCAAATATTTACGCCAAATGCTTGATAAATTTGATAATGATCCAACACTGGCTTTGGCCGCTTATAACGCTGGAGCTTCTCGCGTAACAAAATATAATGGCATTCCACCATTTAAAGAAACGCAGAATTATGTCAAAAAAGTGATGAATTATTACACTGTTTAAATCGCATAAAGCCTGTAATTACAGTCTTTTTCAGCAAATTTCACCCTCGTTGGTGAAATTTGTGCTTTTCTATCGAAAACATTTTCAAAGTGCTCTTTGTTTGTGTAAACGAATGGACGTTGATAGAATGAAGGTAGTCACAAGATATTCACATTTTTCAATTCAACAAAGTATTAGATAAAATGGTACATGAACATATTGATTTGTACTTTACGATATACTTCTTATAAAGAATAAAAGGAGCATTTACTTATGAGTCGAAAATACACTGTTCCTTATGAGGAGCTTGGAGCTGAAAAACTTTCTGAACTCATACATGCGTTCTATAAAAGAGTTGCACAGCATCCTGATCTTATGCCAATCTTTCCTAAAGATTTGACAGAGACAGCCCGCAAGCAAATTCAATTTCAAACACAATATTTAGGGGGTCCAAATCTTTTTACAGAAGAGCATGGACATCCAATGATGCGTGCGCGTCATATGAATTTTCCAATCACACCTGATCGTGCCCAGGCTTGGCTAGAGTGTATGGCTGAAGCGATGGATGAGGTTGGTTTGGAAGGGAAGTTCCGTGAAACCTACTACCAACGTTTAGTTTTAACAGCTCATCACATGATTAATACACCTAATGACGATGAGGGGGAATTATTACGTGAATAATATTCAAATGTTGCAAGAACCAACACCGACGATTTCTACTGCCAATAAGCCAATTGAATTGTATATTTTCGTAGATCCACTTTGTCCTGAAGCTTTTAGTATGCAATCCATCATTCGTAAACTACAACTAGAGTATAATCATTATTTTTCATGGCGCTTTGTGTTAAGCACAGAGCTCTCTTCACTTAATTGTTTGAGTAAGCGCATGAAGGGCTGTGAATCAGGGATTGAACTGGATATTAATCACCCTGTGTTACCCTCCATTGCCATAAAGGCGGCAGAATTACAGGGTAAACGTTCAGGCGCTCGTTATTTGTCAAAATTACAAGAATATGTTTTGCTGAATTATCAGGATGTTAATTCCTATGCAACGCTGTTAAAAATTGCAGAGGAAGTACAGTTAGATATGAATGAATTCACTGTCGATTTCGGTTCAAAAGAAGCCGCACGTGCATTCCAATGCGACCTTTATATAAAAAGAGAAATGGAAGTTGATGAAGTACCTAGTATTGTATTTTTCAATGAGTGCATTGAGGATGAAGGGCTAAAAGTGAGCGGTAGCTATGACTATGAAGTTTATGAACATATTTTACAAGAAATGATGAATGAACAGTTAATTCGCCAACCGTTACCCACTATTGAAGAATTATTTTTAAAGTACCATACACTTTCTACAAATGACATAGCATTTATTTATTCCTTAACAGAACAAGCAGCAGAACGTGAGTTAAAAAAACGTATGCTTCAACAAAAGATTGAACGTATTCAAACAGATCACGCTACACTGTGGCGTATTAAATAATGCAATTATACTTTTATTCCAAAAGGATAGGAACTCAACTATTTTATAACTGAGTCCTATTCTTTTTTTTATTTCATAACGTTATAATCTTTCATTATAGGAAGTGCCTATTGTAGGTCAAAGGCAGTGATACTAAAACCTTATATGAAAGCAACATGATTCCATCTTTCGGCTTATTATTAAGTTAAAACCAATCTATTCACCTTAGTTAAAGAGACGCTAAGAAAAAAACTACAAAAGACATGGAACGTATAAAGAATTAGCAGGAAAGAACTATAATAAAAGAGGCGCCACTATCCTCGACAGATAGAGACGCCTCTTTTTCACAAAGGGGATGGGAGAAATGTTCACGTTCAAACAAAGGGGTGTATGTTTGTTTTGTGATTTATTTCACAAGATTCACTTTATCATGGAATAATAAATTTAGCAATGAATCCTGCTTTAGATTCACAAATTTGTCATATAGAAAGCGATTACAGTACAGTATTTTTTCAAGATGGAAACTTTTAATCATTTGTAAATCAAAGAAAAACATTATTATTTACTTTTTTCTTGAAAGCCAATTTCTACATAAAATAGAAAATGGCTGTAGTAATGTTACTACAGCCATACCTATTAATTATTCAACAATAATTTCTCCAATTCATTTAAGCGTTGTTCAAATACTTTACAAGCATCATCAATTGGTTTAGCTACATTCATATCAACACCTGCAGCCTTAAGCACTTCAATCGGGAAATCTGAGCATCCAGCTTTCAAGAAGTTATTAATATAACGTTCTACAGCAGGAGCACCCTCCTCTAATATTTGCTTACTTAATGCCGTAGCTGCGGATTTACCAGTAGCGTATTGATAGACGTAGTAATTGTAATAGAAATGCGGAATGCGAGCCCATTCCAGACCAATTTCCTCATCAACTACCATATCCTCACCGAAATATTGCTTATTCAAGTTATAATACACTTCCGTTAAACGTTCCGCTGTTAACGATTCTCCGTTTTTATCCATCTGATGAATTAAATGTTCAAATTCTGCAAACATTGTTTGACGGAATACTGTGCTACGGAAACCGTCTAGCCAATGGTTTAATAAATATATTTTTTGCTGCGGATCTTCTATTGTTTTCAACAGATAATCATTCAATAATTCCTCATTGCATGTAGACGCCACTTCGGCCACGAAAATGGAATAATCTCCATAAACAAAAGGCTGATTATTACGAGTATAATAACTATGGACACTATGCCCAAACTCATGCGCCAATGTAAATAAGTTATCCACATTGTCTTGCCAGTTCATTAAAATATAAGGATTCGTACCGTAAGCACCTGATGAATACGCGCCACTACGTTTACCTTTATTTTCCTTAACATCAACCCAACGATTATCGAAACCACTTTGGACAATGTCTTGATATTCTTTTCCGAGTGGGGCTAACGCTTTCACTAAAATGTCTTTAGCTTCCTCATAAGGAACTTTCATATCTACTTCTTGCACTAGTGGTGTAAATAAATCCCACATATGCAACTCATCTACACCTAATAACTTTTTACGTAATGCAATATAACGTTGCATAGTTGGTAGATGTTTATGAATAGTCTCTACTAGCTGATCGTAGACACTTTCTGGGATAAAGTTATTAGACAATGCCGCATGTCGTGCCGATTCATAATGACGCACTCGTGCACTCACATTATGTTTTTTTACATTACCTGTCAATGTAGCAGCGAATGTGTTTTTAAAATGACCATACGTTTCATACATCGCTTTAAATGCTGCTTCACGTACAGATCGATTTTTACTTTCTAAAAACTTAATGTAATTACCATGTGTTAGTTGAACTTCTTCCCCATCCTCGTTTTTAACTGTAGGGAAAACTAAGTCCGCATTATTTAACATACTAAATGTATTCGAAGCAGTGCCTGTCACCTCTGCCATTTGTGCAAGTAATGCTTCTTGTTCTGCTGGTAGAACATGTGGACGGGTCATTGAAATTTCTTTTAGTGATTGCTTATATAATTGTAAATCCTGATTATCAGCTAAATAGGATTCAATTGTTTCTTCACTTAGTGATAAAATTTCAGGTGTTAAAAATGAAAGTGCTGCTGAAATATTTGTCGCTAACGTTTGAATTCGACTATTCATATCTTGATAAAAGCTATTCGTTGTATCTTGATCATATCGCATATGCGCATACGTATAGAGTCTCATTGTACGTTGATAAATTTTATCGTAATAAGTTAGTACAGCTAATAAGGCATCTGCACCATTTTTTAAAGTACCTGCATAGCTAGATGCTTCTTTCGAAAGTTCTGCGACTTTTTTAAATTCCTCTTCCCATAGTGTATCCGTTGCAAAAATATCTTCCAATCGCCAAGTTAACTCTACCGGTATTTCATTTCTCATTAAAACTCGATTACTGTTACTAGCCATGAGCCAGCCCCCTTTATATATGACTTTCCTGTACTCTCATATTTTCTCAATATATTGCGACAATTGCAAATAATACCCTGTAGCTCAACTCATCAAAATCCCAGTTTGATTATCCACAGCGATACATTAGCTCCATGAAGGGATTTAAACAAACGGTTGATTATACATATAGGTATATACTCGCTTCCATATCGCACTAGCGCAATCCATTTGATAAAAACGATGGCCTAACAAGTTTCCATAGTTTTCAACAGCTTGCACGCCCATTTCAGTTGGCTCCACATTAAGAATCTTTAGAAACAGTCGAATATCTTCTTGCCTTAACTCATACGGTAGCAATTGTAATTCCCTGCAATAATTTAATAAAATTGCTTGCCATTCAATTGAGAACATCGGAATAGCCCTTGCATTTTTAACAGGTATACCAATGTAATGAGGCAGTGCATTCAACGAAAAATTTTGTTCATAGCAACTCCGTAGAAAACGATCTTGAACTCCCTGTCGACTTCGCAATAATTTTTGCATTACATACCGTTGACACAATCTTATATATATCTCCTTGTATATAGTAAATGATTCATGTGTAATCGGCTTAGGCTCATAGAATGGGAATTGCTGTTTGCTGAGTGGAATCGAGAGTACTTTCGCTATAAAAGTATGCCCGTGAACATAAAGTAGATTCGTCCAATAATTAAATTTTGCTGCTCTCGCATCATATGTAACTAAATACGGCACATTGTTGAATGAATAAGCAATTGCATTTTGATGGATAGGGGAAATTCTAATTTTTTGAATTGCATTTGTAGTATATTTTTTCTGTGGTGTTTGAAAAAGCCATAATGCTTGAATGTTATGCTTTTCATAACCTGCTGTACGTCGTTGCCAGTTTTCTTTTGTTATCGCACTACATTGATATTCAATGGCAATCTGCTGATGCTCACCTTGCAGTAGTAAATCGGGCCTTTGCGATAGTGTCCTTAAAAATGGCTCCAGCTTTACTCTATGCCCACGTGCCTGCAACCATTCAAATAATTGAATTTTCCCTTGTAAATGGAGCTCTGATTCCCCTTCCGCAAATCGATGATGACAATTGTTAGTAATATGTGCAAAATGCGGGATATTCAGCTTACCAATTTTTAATTGTACAGGCTGTTGACACTGTGGACAAAAAAATTGTAATTGCTGGCGAAATTGTCGTAAAGCTTGTCTTGAATGTTGATAGGAAATAAATAATTGCTGTTTGTCTGTATAGGCAATAAGCATGTTATCCTTCTCCTTTTTGCCTCATTGTAGTAAAAGTTTTTCTATACGCCAACTAATGATGTGCTTTTCTTTGAAATTTGAGTTATCTTTAGCTCCTTTATCTGAAAACGTAAAAAAAGACTGTAGTCCTACTCATTTTGAGTGTGTCTACAGTCTGAAAGCCTCTGATAATCAGAAGCATGAAGATGTTAACTAAAATATTTTCGTACAGTTTCAAAGCAATCGTATTCCATAATTTTTTCGCCATATTCCTCAAGGCGATGAATTGTGAAATTAGAAGGGCTTAAAAACTCTTTAATAATCGCGTTTTTATCATGACGATTTAAATCATCGTCTGCATTCGCAAAGTCTACTACAAGATAGTAACTACCTTCATATTTGAATAATGAGGAATCCACTAAGTCATCTGTCATCCGTTTTGCAACGGGGATTAACTCATCAATATCTTTAAATTTATAAACATAAATGTCTGTATCCATAAATAACTCTGATTCATCCATGTCACCAAATTGAGTTAATTGACTAAGTAGATCCTCTCCAACTTCGTCAAATGGGGCAAACATACTTTTTTGTTCATCAAAATGTGAATGACCATCTAATGTTTCACCGTCTTTTAAAATATGTGCACGTGTGACAATGATTTCTAAGCCTACTTCTGACGCATTGATATGAATCCAAATCGGACCTTCTACATCAAAATAATCTTCAGTGTTCACTTCATCAATCATATCCCAAAAAAGTTGTTCACCCTTTGCTCGGTTGTACCAAATTTCTTCACGACTATAGCCGCGATCCTCTATATCATTGTACGTAATAAAGAGCTTGAGTGTATTCTCATTTACACGTTCGATGTCCACTAGACCTCATCTCCCTTCACTGTCATTTGTCGAAAAACAGTATTATTTCATTAGTATGCTTTGATTCATTGTTTTTAACCTTCATACTCCTTTGTTTTTCAACCTTTGACCACACCACAGAAAATCATCGAGCAACCGTAATCGTAATTTTTTTGGTCACAGTTGTCTCTAATTCTATTGTATGCTGTTCTTTCATAAAATGAAAAGGATATACACCGTTTCAAAGAAGATATTTGAATAATTGAAATTGTAGTAAACTATTTGTATTAAATCAAGTTTAACATACTTTTACGGAAATATATGACTTTTACCTATTAAATATTAGTTTTGAATGAAGGTTTTTACATAAGTAAAACATAAAAAAATAGATGTCACAACATGCTTTTGCATTTGTAACACCTACTACATCATTCTATGCAGTCTAAGTGGGTTTTAGTTCACCATACGCTGTGCTTCTTGTAATTGATAAGCTCTAACCTTACGCGGTAAAAATCGTCGAATTTCATCTTCGTTATAGCCTACTTGCAGTCTTTTCTCATCTAAAATTATTGGTCGGCGTAATAATCCAGGATATTCTTGAATTAATTCATATAAGCGTTGTAAAGGTAAGCTCTCAACATCTACATTCAATTTTTGGAATATCTTAGAACGAGTAGAAATAATTTCGTCTGTTCCATCCTCCGTCATTCGTAAAATCTCTTTGATTTCACTAATGCTTAACGGTTCAGAAAAAATATTACGTTCTGTATAAGGAATTTCATGCTCCTCTAACCATGCTTTTGCTTTACGACAAGACGTACAACTTGGTGATGTAAATAAAGTAACTATCATACTGACACATCCTTTCTATTTGTATTCGTTATCTATAAACCAATTTCTTAAATTAGAATTAATGTAATGTAAATCTACAGTTCCATTATACAGCACTCTGCTGTATTTGAATATAGTTCCAAGGAAAAAAAGAATACAGGATATATGACTTTGTTACAAAATATTCTGTCTATTAATACTGCCTTAATGTATTCAATTAAGTATTCACTTTCTTGGTATGTCCAATGAACTAATAATAATATTCCCAGTAACAAGTCATTTTAAACATGAATTTCTCGAAACTAGTTGTTCTCAATTAAAAAACACAAACGAGAATAATGTCATGTAGACGTGTACAATTAAGACGTACTTTAGATAATATTGGTTTCCTTTTTTTACAACACAAAAAAATTCAGTCATAAGACTGAATTTACAGGCTTGCATTTAACTAAGTCTTTATACTATAATTTTGTGCAACAAGAGAAGCGCATTTGCGCCAGTCTGGATGGTCAACAGTTTTTTGATTGTTGTTCTCGAAAAGACACTCTCTACACATTAAATAGTGTAGTTAAAAACGCTGACGAAGAGTAGTACATTTGCAATATACATGTATAGAGAGTCTGTGGTTGCTGGAAACAGACCATGTATGCATTTGGAATGGACTTCCGAGTTAGCTTTGTGAACGTTCAAGTCTTCACTTGACCCCATTAGCAAAGCTCGTCCCTTCACGTTACGAAGCAAAGTGGCCTTTTAAGGCAAGCAGGGTGGTACCGCGGATTCGAACATCATTCGTCCCTTCATTAGTTTATTCTAATGAGGACGCATGATGTTTTTTTATTTTTCGAACCCCGAGGAGGAACTAATTATGACAACTATTTTTTCAGGCGTACAGCCAACAGGTATTGTAACATTAGGCAATTATCTTGGTGCATTCAAGCAATTCCCAGCACTACAGCATGAAGGGAATGCTATTTACTGTATCGTTGATCAACATGCCATTACTGTTGCGCAAGATCCAAAAGAGTTACGTCAAAACATCCGTAATTTAGCGGCTACTTATATTGCGACTGGAATTGACCCTCAAAAGTCAACGTTATTCATTCAATCTGAAGTACCAGCTCATGCACAAGCGGGATGGATGCTACAATGTGTCGCTTCTATTGGTGAACTAGAGCGTATGACACAGTTTAAAGATAAATCACATGGTAAAGAAACTGTTTCAGCAGCTCTTTTAACCTATCCACCATTAATGGCGGCTGATATTTTATTATATAACACGAATATTGTTCCTGTAGGGGATGATCAAAAACAGCATATTGAGCTAACACGTGACCTTGCAGAGCGCTTTAACAAGCGTTATGGTGAAGTGTTAACGATTCCTGAAATCCAATTACCAAAAGCTGGAGCTCGTATTAAATCATTACAAGAACCTACAAAAAAAATGAGCAAATCTGATCCAAATACAAAAGCAACGATTAAACTTTTAGATACAGCAAAAGATATCGAGAAAAAAATCAAATCTGCTGTCACTGACTCTGATGGTATTGTGGCATTTGATGTTGAAAATAAACCAGGTGTTTCAAACTTACTAACGATTGAATCCGCTATTTCAGGTGTAGCAATTGAAGATTTGGTGAAAAAGTATGAAGGCATCGGGTACGGTGGCTTCAAACAAGGTGTCGCTTCAGCAGTAATCGACCACCTAACACCAATTCAAGAAAGATTTTATAACCTTGTAGAGTCATCTGAACTGGACATTATTTTGGATGAAGGTGCAGAAAAAGCAAATGCTATTGCAAGCGCAACTTTAAAGCGTATGGAACAAGCAATGGGCTTAGGCCGCACAAACCGCTAAGAAAGGAATTAACATATGCTCTGTGAACATTGTCATCAAACAATCAAAACCCTTCTATTAGAAGGTGACTTTGGTGCAGATCCATTATGGTGTGGCCATTGTCACGCCAATTTAGAATTAGAGCAACTGCCTTTAGACGAGTCCCTATTAACGGAGCTGACAACATGGATGTGTAACTTCGGCGAATGGATTGACCTTGAAACAGATTCATTTATTGATGGTATGGATACTTTAGCGAAAAGCCATGATGTACAAGGTGAAGACTTGGCCAAAAAAGTAGCAGAAGCATTCGCCATGCCTGTGATATTCAAGCCTTATCTTTAAGATTCGCTGTTTTATCGAAACCAAAGTCGAGCACAACACTACAAAGAACAATACAAGCTCCAATGGCGATATAAAACTCAGTTGTATGCATGATAAATTTTAAGACTACTGACCAAGAATAACCAAGTGTCCGATAGTTCAAATATAAAATTAAATTGCCGATAGAAAGTATCATTAAGCCATAGCTCATTAAAAATATAAAAAGACGAAACAAATAAACGGCATCCTTTCTATTTCTTCTTACTTTCTTTTCTATTCGCTAACTTTTAAAAAAAGACGTCAGCCTTGTAAATTAGGCTGACGTTTTTTCATTATTCCTCTATTTTTTTGAATAATAGACTTGCGTTATGACCACCAAAACCAAGAGAATTACTCATTGCATATTCAATGTTCGCCTTACGCGCTTCATTTGGTACATAATCTAAATCGCACTCAGGGTCTGGCTCTGTTAGGTTAATTGTTGGAGGTAAAATGCCCTCTTTCAATGCTAGTGCTGTAAAAATAGCTTCAACACCACCAGCAGCACCTAATAAGTGACCTGTCATCGATTTAGTAGAACTCATTGCTAATTTATAAGCATGTTCACCAAAGGCAGTTTTTACAGCTTGTGTTTCAAATAAATCGTTGTACGGTGTACTTGTTCCGTGTGCATTAATGTAGCCTACTTGTGAAGGGTCTACGCCACCATCTTGTAATGCTTGCGTCATTGCACGTGCAGCACCTTCACCTTCTGGAGCTGGTGCAGTAATATGATGCGCATCGCCAGTTGAACCGTAGCCAAGAACTTCAGCATAAATTTTTGCGCCACGCGCTTTTGCATGTTCATATTCTTCTAAAATAACAATTCCGGCACCTTCACCAATAATAAAGCCGTCACGGTTTTTATCAAATGGTCGAGAAGCTGTTTGAGGATCCGTATTTAAAGATAATGCTGTATTTGCACAGAAGCCTGCCACTGCCATCGTCACGATTGGTGATTCGGCTCCACCAGAAATCATCACATCTGCATCTCCACGCTCAATTACTTTAAATGCATCACCGATTGAGTTCGTACCTGATGCACAAGCTGTTACTGAACAAGAGTTGATTCCTTTCGCACCAAAGTGAATAGATACTTGACCTGAAGCCATATCTGGAATCATCATTGGAATAAAGAATGGACTAACACGACGTGCGCCACGCTCTTGGAATGTTAGAAATTGTTGTTCATATGTTTCCATACCACCGATACCAGAGCCAATCCATACACCTGCACGCGGTGCTAACTCTTCATCAATTGTAAGCTGTGCATCTTCCATCGCCATAATTGACGCAGCTAGTGCATAGTGCGTGAAACGATCCATTTTACGAGCTTCTTTACGTTCAATATACTTTTCAATATCAAAGTCTTTTACTTCAGCCGCGATTTTTGCAGCGAATAGGTCTTTATTTAAGCGTGTTAATTCACCAACGCCTGATTTACCAGCTTTAATGTTTGCCCATGTTTCTTCGATGCTATTACCTAGTGGTGTTACTGCGCCAATTCCTGTAATTACTACTCGTCGTTTACTCATTGTCTTACTCCTCTCAAGCAATTATCGTTTTTATTTTCCCCATCTTAATGCAACGGCACCCCATGTTAAGCCACCGCCAAAACCGACAAGTACTAATAGATCATCATCTTTTATCTTACCTGCTTCAAGCTCTTCTACTAAAGAAATACCAATAGAAGCAGCCGATGTATTGCCATATTTGTGAATCGTTTTTGACATTTTTTCCGCTGGTAATGCTAAACGTTCACGTGCCGATTCCATAATTCGAATATTCGCTTGATGCGGAATTAAAAAATCAACTTCTTCTTTTGTTAAACCTGCTTTATCTAATACATTTACTGCTGATTCACCCATTTGGCGTACAGCAAACTTAAATACTTCGCGACCGTTCATCGCAATTGTATCCTGTTGCGTTAAATATAGATGTTTGCCGCCTGTACCGTCTGCCCCAAGCTCAAATGATAAAATCCCTCTACCTTCTGATACTGGGCCAACAATGGCAGCACTAGCACCATCACCAAATAAAACAGCCGTATTACGATCTTCCCAATTAATGACTTTTGACAGCTTTTCAACACCTACTACTAAGACATATTTATAAGCATTTGATTCTACAAATTGTTTTGCTGTCACTAAGCTATATATAAATCCTGCACAAGCCGCTGCTTGGTCCATTGCTGCTGCATTTACCGCACCAATTTGCTCTTGAACCATACATGCTACACTAGGAAATGTTTGATCTTGCGTTACAGTTGCTACAAGTATTAATCCTATTTCTTCAGGCGTAATACCTGCTTTGGCTATAGCATCTTTCGCAGCAGCTACTGCTAAATCTGAAGTTTCTTGATTATCTGCAGCAAAATGACGTTCTTCAATTCCAGTACGAGTTCGAATCCATTCATCCGACGTATCCATAATTTTTTCTAAGTCAAAATTCGTCACGACCTTTTCAGGAACGTATCTGCCTAAACCTATAATACCTGCGTTCATATAGCAACCCCTCTGCTTTCTTACTATCAATTATTAGTAACTGGTCATAATTATAACTCATAATTAAGGAATGGTGCAAGATGATTTAAAATTAGTATAGCAAATGCTTGTACTTCACATAGCTTTCGATAGTTCAATTCACGTTTTCGTTGGTGACACTTCTGTTCTGTACAGCAGGGACTTTGTGAATCGCTGGTAAAACTGTGCAAATCGCTACGAACACTTTACGTTGCACCACTAAAACCATGCAAATCGCCATAAACAATTTGCGTTGCGCTACTCTACTCTACTACTTTGTTGTGACAAAATTGCCATAAATCACAAAACACAATACATCACTTTTTGATAAAAGGTTCTTTTTTTTTCGACTTATGTTATGATATGATAATGTATATGTAATAAAATAGTTCGGTTGAGGTGAAATTAATGCAATATATCGTAACGTTCATATGGTCATTCTTACTAGTTTCCATGTTAAACTACGTAGTAAGTGCTGTAATCGGAGTACCATTTGATTTCCAAACTGGTGCGATTCTTTCAGTTGTATTCTCTGTACTAATTTTTGTTATTGGCGCAATCATTCCAAACGAGCCAACTCCAGAAGCTGCAGACCATCATTAATCAAATTATAAAAAACCTGTCTCGCCTAGTGCGAGACAGGTTTTTTTCTATTTATTATTTTTCCACTACACACTGACCATCACACATTTTAATATGCAAAGTTTCTCCAGGCAGTACTTCACCACGTAATAACTCCTTGGCAACCGCTGTTTCAATATAACGTTGCACAAATCGTTTTAACGGACGAGCCCCAAACTGTGGATCTGCACCTTGCTCGACAACCCAATCTATGACGTCTTGTGCGACATCTAACGTAATTTCCTGTTCAGCTACACGTTTTACAAGCTGCTCAACATATTTCCAAGCAATCGCTGTAAAATGTTCTTCTGATAACGCATGGAACAGAATAATATCATCCATTCGGTTTAATAACTCTGGTTTAAAGTGTTGACGTAATGCTGCCATCACTAAATCTTCTACTGCCGGATCATCTTTTTGTGCCTCCATTAAATAGCTAGAACCAATATTAGATGTTAAAATTACAACGGTATTTGTAAAGTTAACCATTCGTCCTTGACTATCTGTAATGCGACCATCATCTAAAATTTGCAATAATATGTTCGCTACATCTGGATGCGCCTTTTCAATTTCATCGAGTAAAACGACAGAATATGGATTACGGCGAACAGCTTCTGTTAATTGACCGCCTTCTTCATAGCCAATATAGCCTGGAGGTGCACCTACGAGACGTGATACACTATGTTTCTCCATATATTCACTCATATCAATACGAATAAAATGCTCCTCTGAATCAAATAGCTGTGCAGCAAGTGCTTTAGCTAGCTCTGTTTTACCAACACCCGTTGGCCCTAGGAATAAGAAGCTACCAATTGGACGATGTGGGTCTTTAATGCCTGCTCTTGCACGCCAAACCGCTTCTGTAACGAGTTGAACAGCATTGTCTTGCCCTACCACCCGTTCATGTAACGTATCTTTTAAACGCAATAATTTCTCACGTTCCCCTTCAACTAACTTTGTAACAGGGATACCTGTCCAACGAGATACAATAGAAGCAATCTCTTCCGAAGTCACTTCTTCACGTAAAATACGTGTCTCACTACCGTTTTCTAATTGCTTTTCCATTTCTTGAATTTCTTTTTCAAGTGCAGGAATTTTCCCATGTCGTAATTCCGCTGCTTTATTTAAATCATATTTACTTTCCGCTTCGTCTAAATCACGACGGTACTTATCTAGTGACTCACGTTTTTTCTGGATACCTTGCAGTGTTTCTTTCTCTGCTTCCCATTGTTGACGCATGCCTTCTGATGAACTTTTAAGCTTTGTTAACTCTTCTTGTAATTGTTCAAGGCGTTTTTTACTCGCCTCGTCCTTTTCCTTACGCAATGCTTGTTCTTCAATTTCTAACTGCATAATACGACGAGTCACCGCATCTAGCTCTTGTGGCATTGAATCAATTTCTGTTCGAATCATCGCACATGCCTCATCGATTAAATCAATCGCTTTATCTGGTAAAAAACGTTCCGTAATATAGCGATTTGAAAGCTCAGCAGCAGCTACAATTGCTCGGTCATGAATGCGCACTGCATGATGTAGTTCAAAACGTTCTTTTAAACCACGTAAAATCGAAACGGTATCTTCAATAGATGGTTCACGTACAAGCACTTGTTGGAAGCGACGTTCTAAAGCAGGATCTTTTTCAATATACATACGATATTCGTCTAATGTAGTCGCTCCTATACAATGAAGTTCACCACGTGCAAGCATTGGCTTTAACATATTACCTGCATCCATTGCACCATCCGTTTTACCCGCACCAACAATTGTATGAATTTCATCGATAAATAAAATAATGCGCCCTTCAGATTCTTTCACTTCTTTTAGCACACCTTTTAATCGTTCTTCAAATTGCCCACGATAACTTGCACCAGCTATTAATGCACTCATATCCAGCTCATATAGCACGCACTCTTTTAAACCTTCTGGCACATCACCTTTAACAATACGTTGTGCCAAGCCTTCTACGATGGCTGTTTTACCAACCCCAGGTTCACCAATTAACACAGGGTTATTTTTTGTTTTACGTGTTAAAATTCGAATGACATTACGAATTTCTTCATCACGCCCAATGACGGGATCCATTTTGCCGTTTTTTACTTCTTCGACTAAGTTACGACCAAATTGCTCTAATGGTTTTTTATCATCTGTTTGTTGAAATTGCATAATAGCACTCCTCTTCCCTTTTCATATTTTTATCCTAATTTTGTTTTATGAAAGTTTGACCTTTTTTGACTAACTTTATTTTACAACAATCGACAAAGCCAAGCAAAAAAAAAGCTCAAAAATTTTACACTGGCCAATGGGAAATTACGCTATAATAGTGGTATGTTTCGTTGTTTTAGTATATCGAAATGATTATCATCATCCTTTTGTAATACAGGTAATTTTTATTACAAAAAGAAAGAGATGTGTTTGATATATGGTACTAAAGGATAGTACACAAGAGAAAATAAAGGCTCTTTTTCAAAATAATGGCGTTTTCATCAAAGTGAATAAGGATAGTAAAATTTTCTTAGAAGGAGAACGTGCTAAAGAAATATATTATATTAAAACAGGCGCTATTTCGATTAGTCAGGAAACCGAGAGCGGCAAAGAATTAACCGTTCGAATTTGCGGTCCTGATAGTATAATTGGCGAGGGTTCATTATTTTGTAACCTCACGTATTTTTCGATGACGGCAAAAGTTTTAGAATCTTCCACGTTATATGTCTTAAGTCGTAAATCATTAGAGCACCTATTAGTTGAGCAACCGCAATTAATGGTAGAGTATATGAAGTGGTTGCAAACAGAAAATTTAAAATACCAAAGTCGTCTACGCGATTTAGTATTAAACGGTAAAAAAGGTGCTTTATTTTCAACGCTTATTCGCCTTTCGAATACGTACGGTAAGCCATTAGAAGATGGGTCAATTTTTATTGATTTTCCATTAACAAACTCTGAGATTGCGAATTTGTGTGCAACAAGTAGAGAAATGATTAACCGTATGTTGAACGATTTAAAAAAGCATCATATTCTATCCTTCGAAAAAGGCTATATTACGATTATAGATTTGCAATATTTAAAAGATGAAATTGCTTGTGAAAATTGTCCATTGCAAATTTGCCGTATTGATTGATTTAACAATTAGCCTTTTATTGCATCTTGGTTTTTTCTTCATATATTCACAGGGGGCTTGAACTAATTCCCTTCAGAATGCCCGTGTATATCCGACATTCCGCCTGTTAATAAAAAATGAAGGAAGCTAAATATAAAATCCCCGCTTACAGTTATGTGCAAGCAGGGATTTTTTATTCACTAGAAGAAAACACTAACGAACGCCTAAAGCCATTTTCGCATAGCGAGACATCTTATCTTTTGACCAAGGTGGATTCCATACAATATTGACATTTGTACTTTTCACTTCTGGTAGTTCACTTAAAGCTGTATTCACTTGATCAACAATCACTGGTCCCATTGGGCATCCCATTGAAGTCAGTGTCATTGTAACGGTCGCTAAACCTTCGTCATCTAACTCTACATCATATACTAAACCTAAGTTGACGATATCAATACCAAGCTCAGGGTCAATTACATTTTCTAATGCACTTAGCATGCTGTCTTTCATATCTTGATCCATTTGTATTTCTCCTTCCAACATAGTGTTAACTTAATCATAGCAGATGCTTCTTATTATGCCAAATGCTGTGCAAGCCATTCCGTTGCTGCTAGCATACCATCACGTGTCACGGCATGACCAGCATGTTTATCTGCAATAAATTTTAAATTGCTCGGATTTTCTTCATAGTATGCACGTAATGAACAATAAAAATCATACGTATCCTGAAATGGTACGGTTTTATCTTGCTCACCATGCCAAAAGAACACAGGTCGTCCAGCAAACTGTTCCGGTGTTAAACTAATATCATACGTTGCGAGAAGTGCGTTTGTTTTTTGTACTTCTTGTTCTGACATCGGCCACTTTACACCACTTTTAGCCAATTGCTGTAATTGATAGGCTCCTAGTTTAATAAAAGTTGGACTACCCATACATATTGCCGCAGTTTGTATCCAATCATAAAGCTTTAAACAGCCAGATGTAACGATGGCTCCCATTGAAGTACCGGCTACACCAATTTTATCGCTAGCTACAAGTTGCTTATTCTTTAATTCTTTATATAATTGTTTTACTTCATGAATAGAATTTAAGACAATGTCCCAAAAATGTAAATTCATTTGAGTCTCTGTTAATCCTTCACTACGTGCACCATGGAATTTTGCATCTGGTAGTAGGACACGCACCCCTTTATTTACCAACTGATAAGCATAATGTAAATTATGTTCTTTTGCACTCATAAAGCCATGTAAGAAAATAACTACTGGGGTTTTTTCATTCATATTGTCTGTATATATATGTAACAAAGGAATCTGTCCCCATATTTCAGTCTTTACAAACATTCTTGTCACTCCCAACTTTTGTCTGACATTTTTATGTTAGCAAACTTTTTTCAATGTGACAAAATTTTGACGAACGGATAACAAAGCGATACTATTCAAACATATAGGAAAGGGGCAACAAGCTATGAAACAGCATTTAATCGTTTTAGATTTAGACGGTACGTTATTAACGGACCAACAACAAATTTCTTCAAAAACTAAAAAAACATTATTGCAGGCTAAGGAACAAGGGCATCAAGTTATGATTGCCACAGGTCGTCCATATCGTGCAAGTGACATCTACTATCATGAGCTTGGTTTAACAACACCGATTGTTAATTTTAATGGAGCCTATGTCCACCACCCTAAAAATGCTGCTTGGCAAACCATGCATACACCGATTGATTTAAGCGTTGTAAAAGAAGTGGTTGGTTCGGTCAATCACTATGAGTATGAAAATATAATTGCTGAAGTGAAGGACGACATCTATGTGCACACGGAGGATGACCGGATTTTAAATATTTTTAACATGGGCAATCCCAAAATTACATTGGGTGATATTTCGACAAATCTATTAGTCAATCCAACGAGTCTACTAATTCAAGCAAACGAAGTAAATTCTATGATTATTCGCGACCATTTACAAGCTGTCCATGCTGAAGTGATTGAACATCGTCGTTGGGGTGCTCCACTCCACATTATTGAAATTGTTCGCCGTGGCTTAAATAAAGCAGTGGGTATTTCACATGTAGCGAAAGATTTAGGTATTCCACGTGAACGTATTATCGCTTTTGGCGATGAGGACAATGATCTAGAAATGATTGATTATGCAGGTATTGGAGTCGCTATGGGGAATGGAATCCCTAGCTTAAAAAACATTGCCAACGAAATTACAACAACAAATAATGAAGATGGCATTGCTAAAATACTTATTGAACGCTTAAAATTATCATAGTTAAAGTATCATTTCCAGTTATTCAAACTTTATTCTGTAGAAGCTTTTCATCTCTAATGCTTGTAAAATTTGATTTTTATTTGTACACTTGAATGCTTATACGTCTAGTAAATAAAGTTATAGCTTTTGGCAAGCTTCTAGATTTAGAAAAGCGAATCCTAATGCTATTATTGTAAATCAGGACGAAATAGATAATACCAGCATGTCTAGTAAATACAGTTTTTTAGGAGGTCAAGATGATGAAAATTTTTACTGATAGTGGCTGTGATTTACCAAAGTCATACTACGAAGAGAATGATGTCATTCTACTTCCGCTACGTGTACAAGTAAATAACCATGAATATGATGATGTCTTGTCGATTGATTCGAAAGAAGTTTATGATGCTATTCGCCAAGGGGCTCATCCAAAAACATCGCAAGTTTCACCAGAGCTCTTTCTGCAACAGTTCGAAAGCTTAGCAAAAAGCGGAGAGCCAGGTATCTACATCGCCTTTTCATCTGAATTATCAGGTACGTATAGTACAGCTTTAATGATTCGCAACCAAGTACTTGAACAATATCCAACATTACAGCTCGCAATAGTCGATTCGAAATGTGCCTCATTAGGCTATGGCTTAGTCGTTGAAGAAGCTGTGCAACTTCGAAAAGCAGGTACTTCGCTTGATGAAATCGAAACAAAAATACAATTACTCGCTTCACAGATGGAGCACCTGTTTACAGTGGAAGATTTAGATTACCTTGCAAAAGGAGGTCGTGTTTCGAAAGCGAGTGCCTTTCTTGGTGGACTACTTAGCATAAAGCCTATTTTGAACGTAGAGGACGGTAAACTCGTACCGATTGAAAAATCACGTGGTCGTAAAAAAGCCATTGCGCGTATGTTGGATTTAATGCAAGAGCGTGGTGGCAATTTTGCAGATAAAATTGTCGGAATTAGCCATAGTGATGACTTGGCCTTTGCTAACGAAGTAAAAGCATCCATACAAGAAAGATTTGCACCAAAAGCAGTCCAAATGACAATGATTGGCTCTGTTATTGGCTCCCATGTTGGGCCTGGTACAATTGCAATTTTCTTTACGAATAAAAGTTATCAAGCGTAGTGTGAAGCTGGTAGAAGTCTACTTACAAATCGCCATTGCAGGCAACTACGCGCACAGCAAAAAAGTGTTAGATTGATTGCAATCAATCTAACACTTTTTCAATTAGTTATTTTCACTGGCAGCGTCTTGTTGTTGACGACGTTTTTTTCCTCGTTTAATAATAATAATAACGAAGCCAATAAATACAACATAGACCAATCCAAGCGCAACCATGTAAGGAACATTTAGCCCCTCATCGTCCTTCACTTGATAAATTTCTACGATTTCACGGTCTAGTATTACTGGATAAACATTTTTTTCATTAATTCGCACCTTTTCTTCTTGTAAAATACCGTTTAGCATTTTACCCTCACCAATTTGATCTGGTGTTAAATCGACACGTTGTGTTTTTCCTGTATTGTTCACCATAATAATCCATTGCTCTTCATCGGATTTTCTCGTAAACACAAGTAAACCATTTTCATTTGTAATAACTTCGAAATCACCTTTTCGTAATGTCGCTGATTGGTTACGTAATGACTGTACGTTTTTAATATAGTCAATTAACTCTTCATCTGTTTTGAAATTGTATAATTGATGCGTGTCAGGTTTCTCTTCCCCATTCATGGCAATTTCGGTACCATACTGAACAACTGGAATACCAGGCAGCATAAATAACGCACCCATCGCCATCTTCAATCGTGTTGGTGGGAACATATTTTCAGAAGCAGAATCAAATGTAAAGCGATATGTTTGTAATGAATCAATCATAATTTGCGTTGGCTTTTCACCAGCAAGAGGCTCCATTAGCTTTGAAGAGTCCTGATCTACATTTTTGAAAATATTACGGTAAATCTCTGCTGTAGCTGGTGAGAAGGATGCATCAAAATTCGCATCACTTTCTTCATTCGAAATCACATATAACGATTTGTTGGTACTTTTTAACGCCTTAATCATGTCATTAATAAATGCTGTGTCAGCATCCGCAATATTCGTTAAACGTAAGCCACCCACATCATATGTAGAAACAAATTCTGTTGCTGATTCGATTAAAGCAGCTTGAACATCTTTATTCGTTAAATCCCACTGAATGTGCCCATTATTTGTTGAGGCAATCCAGTTTTGCTTTGCTGCATCTTTTGCCCACTCATGATTAGGACTTACATTATTTAAAGGAAAGTCCACCATCATTGACATATTTTTTTCTTTATAGGCCTTCACCACACTTTGGAATTCTTCTGCTGTTCCAAAATGCTCTTCGATTGTACTATAGCTCGTTGGCATAGAACCATCGTATACTTCTGTGTCAAAAATTGTCCCAATGGATACGATTGTATAGCCCATTTCGCCAATAAATTTTAGTTTATCTAGTAGACCGGTGAAGTCGCCACCTGCAAATTTCGTTGGGTCTTGCGTATTTGTATCATAATCGTTAGTGCCTGAGCCATTAAAGAAACGGTCAACGAGTAAATCAAAAATGCTTTCTTCAGCAATCGTTCTTTTTTGTACTTCATCCGCGTGTGCAGGTGTTGCGCCTATTAATGAAGTTGCCAGTAAAAGCGATGCAGCTGTCGCGCTTATCCACTTCTTAAATTTCACTTTTATTCCCTCTCTTTCAAACCAATCCAACGTCATTTTACCAAATAAAACAGTAACGTTGCTATCATTTCAAAATATTTTACCGAAATGCAAAATGAATTACGACAAAAAGGTGTCAAATTAAGTTAACCTAAAAACACAGAAATTTCAGAATCGTTCTGGTGTCTGGCACTTCAAGAAAATAAAAGAGCCGTGAAGCAACAACTTCACGGCTTTTATTAAACATTATGCAAGGAAATTGAATCCCATTGGTAGCTTGAATCCTAAGAACATTGTAATGAGTAAAAATACTGCAAATAAAATCCAGAACATTGTTGTTGGCTTGTTTTTCTTTTGACGAACTAACACCATTTCCATCATGCCAATAACGAAAATACCGCCTAAAAATTTAAAGCCATAAAGCATTCCTTGACCGAATTTCATCGCTTCAATAAATAATGCCCCGCCAGTAATAATAATTAAAATGTAGAATAAACGTAATAACATATGTAAGCCTTTGGACTGCTTACCACTAAGTGCTGCAATTAAAAAGATTACGATGCCAACTACCCAAGTTGTAATGTGCAAATGTGTTTGGTTAGTTAAAAAATCCATTTTTGTCCCACCTCATTTTTTTTCTATCAAACTCTATCCTATCATGCAGTGGTAATGGTTTCAAATATTACAAGTTGTGTTCACAAAATTGAATGAATTTACGTCTAAACGTCATGGATTCCAGACTTTCGAACTTGCTTAATAAAAAAATCTATGACAGCTACCAGTGCTTGATTTAAGTGAGCTTTCTGTTAGTTATTTGCTATTCGTCCACCTTAGAAAAGTGATGAGCTGTGCTGAGTCAAATTAAAAAATCCGCGGAGCTTACACTCACGCGGACTAGCTATATTATTCAAAATGATTAACTAACGTACCGATACCTTGAATGGATACTTTCACGGTATCACCCGCTTTTAAATATTGCGGAGGATTCATGCCTTTACCAACGCCTGCTGGTGTACCCGTTAAAATCACATCACCTGGCTCTAGCGTTACATGTTGCGATAAAATCGATACGAGCGATTCGACCGTAAACATCATATCTTTCGTTGTACCATTTTGACGTACTTCATCATTTACTTTTGTAACAACTGTTAACTCTTGCGGATTTGGAATTTCATCCTTTGTTACAAGGTATGGTCCTAATGGGCATGTGCCTTCTAGGCTTTTACCTAAGAAAAATTGTTTATGTTTATCTTGAAGATCACGTGCTGTAATATCATTCGCAATTGTGTAGCCAAATACATAGTCAAAGGCTAAGTTTTTCGGAATGTTTTTCCCACGTTTACCAATGACTACTGCAAGTTCCCCTTCATAATCCATTTTTGAAGAAAGATCTGCATGGATTGATAGTGTTTGACCATCAGCCGCAATAGCAGTTGGCGATTTTGTAAATACCATTAAATCGATTGGTGCTGCTTCTGCACCCATTTCTTTTGCATGCTCATCATAGTTTTTGCCAATACACATAATATTTTTTGGTGTGCGCGGAATTGGAGATAACCATTCAATCACTGTAAATTCACGCTTGAAGCTATTCGCACGGTCTGATTTTTCCGCTGCTTCTACTAATTTACGAATTTGTTCAACAAAATCGAAGCCTAAAGCAATGCCATCAACAATTGAACTTGAAAAAGAAGGGAGAACTTGTAATTCGTTTTGAATAGCGAGTACATCCCATACCGCTTCTTCTTTTTTTACTTTTGGTCCAAAACTTACATGTCCACCTAATTTAAATGATAAAATTTTCATGATTTTAAGAGCTCCTTCTTTTTTCTACATGATACAACAATATGATATAAATTACCTTACTTTTACGATAACAATTTTTAATGTTGCTAATTCTCTATTAATTAAGCATGTTAAGCACAAAATTTAGCTTGATTCAGTTTTCGTCTTATATGTTAACTTACGCCAAATTGCCTCTAATGGGCCTTGCTTCCATTTTGTAAGCCAAATTTCTGCAAAAATCATTTGCACGACAATAATACCGATAGCAATTAATACACCTGTAGCTACACTTACTTTCCCATACCAACCTAATCCAAATTGATAAAATATAAATGTGCCAATCATGGATTGCAGTATGTACATCGTTAACGACATGCGTCCAATTTTTGCAAAAGGACTAAGTATTTTTGGTATGACTGGAATCAGACAAAGTAAAACAACAAGGCCAATATAGCCAACTGATAAAATCGGCCCACCGATATAGACCTTTATATAATCAAGTAAATACGTACGTGTAAATAGGATAGGTACACTCTTCAAGAATATACCAAGTGCCAACCCAGCTATCGCAAGTGCTAGCCACAGCCATTTCAGCTCTTTTGAACGTTCTACTAAATGCCATTTGGAGGCAGCTGCACCTATTAGCATATACGGTAATATCGTAAATAATGACGCAATCCACATCCCGATTCCCGCTTGAATAGATAAGTCAGATAAACGCTGTAAAAAGGCATCCATCCAACTACCTGTGCCATAGGCTGTGATTGCCTTTTCCACACCAGTAATATCCAAGTACGTTTCAATCTCCGTATTAAAGTTAATATAACCTACTACAAGCAACATAAAAACATGCATAAATCCATTGATAAGAATACCCGTTACGAATAGCCAGATGGGATGTAAACGTAAAAGCAACAGCAGAAAAACGCCACAGAAGGCATACATCATTAAAATATCTCCCCACCAAATAAGGAGCGCATGCAGCAAACCGAACATAAATAAAACAGTTAACCTTCGGAGTCCTGTTCCATAAAAGTTTTGTTCACGACTTTGAGCTTTTTGCCATTGTAGCGCTAATCCATAACCAAATAATAAGGAAAATAAAGGATAAAAACTACTTTGCACATAAATATCTAAATTTTGTTGCCAAACAATATCTGACGGTGTTGTAAACCATGACGCTAAATCAATGTGTGGCATTGGCAAATAAAAAGCATACATATTGACGACTAGTATACCTAGCAAGCTAATTCCACGTAAAATATCTAATGTTGCGATTCGTTCCTGCAACATCGTCGGTTTCAAATTCACAAAATAGCCTCCTCTTCTTTCTAAGTCGTTAAACTACAATGCGCATCCTTCTGCGCTTTCAGTAAACTTCGAAAAAGCTTACTTTCCACGCAGAAGTTTGCCTATTGTTTTTAACATTGCTGAAAGGAATACTTCATTTTACAGGCAAAGGATAGTGACCCTACGCATAAATCGCCTGCTCAATATCAAATAAGTACAACACTTTCTCATATACTTGTATGTGTAAAATCGACTCAAGTGCCTCGCTATAAACACGTAGTTGCACCCCATAGCGACCTAAAAGTTCCTTCGATAACGCCGGCTCCTCTACAAATTGCCGCCCAATGCGGTCGGTTTTATAATCGAGTAATATCCAGTGACCGTAGACATCCTCAAACAAGCAATCGACAATCCCTTGCACAATTTGAGCGTCGCCATCCTCATCCACGCGGCTTATCGTAAATGGCATTTCTCTTCGAATTTGCTTCGCATTTTTAAAACGTTGGCCAATATCGGTTGTAAAGAAACGGTAAATTTTCTCACACGGAACAATCTTGCTCTCTGCCTCGGTTAGTAGTTGTTTTACCACTAACTCAGTGACAAATTGCTCCACTTCTTGCACTGTGCTAAAGCCACATTGTGGTACATGCTGCATGACCGTATGAATGGCTGTCCCCATTTCCGCACCTGTAAGCTGCTTATCCTGTAAAAAGGTTGGTCGTGGGGCAATCGTACCCTTATTCTTTTTAGGAGCGGTAAAATAGTATTCTGGCTCCTCTAGACGTTGTAAGCTTTCTAGACGTTTAATTTCACTAACAGATGTTTTCGAACGCTTCTGTGTCGATTTTTGATATGCATATTGAGCTTGGAAGCGAGCTGTAATTTCTGCAAGCAGAGCTGCGTCCTCTGGCGTTGTGAACATCTGTTGCACATCTTCATCTAACGCTTGCGTTTCATACATAAAATGATGTGTTGAAATGGCTCTTACCCACCAATGCGAGAGATCTTGTCTTGCTTTATACGAAGTACTTGTAATAGCTGCAAAATCAGCATGTCTCGCAACAGCTGGCCCAACCCAGTCAAAATAACTATTTGCACGCGCGCGTAAATAATCTTGCAAAGGAGCATCCACAGGCAAGTTTTGCGCGTCCAGCCAGGAATCAAGTGTTTTATCCCAATTTTTTACGGAGCCAATTAAAATAAGTCGTTCCTTTGCACGCGTCATTGCTACGTACAACACCCGCATTTCTTCGGCTCTCATCTCCAGCTCTTTTTTCTCCTTCATCGCTAGAAATGGTAAAGAAGTATAGGTAATCCGATTTTCAGGGTCAATTGCTTTAACTGCAAGCCCATAATCTTGGTCAAATAAATACGGATTGTGGAAGTCCATTTTGTTAAAAGGCCGTCCCATTCCTGCAACAAAAACAACTGGGTACTCTAAACCTTTGGATGAGTGAATTGTTACAAGTCTCACTACATCGTCTTTTTCACCAATCGACTTTGCTGTTCCTAAATCATCCCCACGCGTTCGCATTCTATCTATAAAGCGTAAAAAGCGGAACAACCCTCGAAACGCCGTCTTTTCATACATTAATGCGCGATCGTGTAAAATGCGTAAATTTGCTTGTCGTTGTTTACCATTCGGCATGGCACCAACCATTTCATAATAATGTGTATCCAAGTAAATTTTCCAAATTAAATCCGACAAAGAGCCACGACGTGCTAAATCTCGCCAGTTTTCAAATGCCAACATAAAACGTTGAAGCTTCTCAAATGTTTCGGATTGCACACCATGTCCTTCACTGCGTATAAATTGCCTTAATGCATCATAAAACGGTGTTTTAGTATCTGCTAAACGAATTTTTGCGAGCTCATTTTCTGTTAAGCCAACAAACGGTGCACGTAATACAGAAGCTAATGGTATATCTTGATATGGATTATCGACAACTTTTAGTGTGTTCAGCATAATCATCACTTCTAAGGCATCGAAATAACCTTTAGATGACTCTGCATAAAGAGGAATGCCTGCCAACTTAAATTCCTCGACCAAATCTGTAGACCACGTCATAGAGCGCATTAAAATGACAATATCACTGTATTTTAAAGGACGTTCTGTTTTTGTTTTCGTATCGTATACCGTTGTTTCCTCTTCCATCAATTGTCGAATGCGATCAATTATAAAACGTGCCTCATATTGTGATTTCTTCAGTTCCTCAAGCTCTGATGCTTCACTTATACTTTCTTCCATTTCTTCATCCGCTGCCTCTTCCTCTGGCGGATGTAAAATTACGAGCTCAACAGGTACCTCTTTCGCATCATACGGCGCTGCTGGCTTCAATGAAGCATTGTCATCATATTGTATTTCACCGACACGTTCATCCATAATTTGTGCAAACACAAAATTGGTTGCGTTTAAAACTTCACTACGACTACGGAAATTGGCATTCAAATCGATGCGCATCCCCGTCGTATCAGGATTTTCTACAAACTCCCCATACTTCCGCATAAAAAGTTTGGGTTCCGCTAAACGGAAGCGATAGATACTTTGTTTTACGTCACCAACCATAAAAAGGTTGCCATCGTGCTCATCGCCTAGCTTGACCAATTGTAAAATGGTTTCCTGTAGCATATTCGTATCTTGGTATTCATCCACCAGCACTTCTTTAAAACGTCTTTGTAAATCTAACGCAACGGGCGATGGCTGTAATTCGCCCTCTACCTCTTCCGTTAAGATTTGCAGGGCATAATGCTCTAAGTCGGAGAAATCGATAATACCTCGCTCTAATTTCGCAAGACGGAATTGCTGGCTAAAAATAGACGTCAAGTCAACTAATGTTGCAATCGTTGGCGCCATCAGTCTAATTTCTTCCAGCAAACGTGCAGGTGTACGAACAAAATAAGTATCTTTTAACTTATTCATTATTTTTTTAGCAGCCTCACGCTTTTTCTTCGCTAGCTCTTGAAGCTCCACATCGACTAAAGCATCCTTGGATACCCGTTTTAATGTCGACCACTTGACTGTTGAAAAATAATCAAATAGCTGTTGCCATGTGCCCTCTTGACTGATACGAATCCCTTCCTGAATCATTGCAAAATCAATTTCAGCGGTTTCAGCATATGGAGCCGGTCCATCTGGCTGAAGCGTTATTGCACGCATTTCAGAAATGAGAACGAATGCTTCTTCAAGGCTATGTTTTACAGTTAACTTTACATATTTAGATAAATCTAAATCATCTATTGTCACATCGTCCGCTAGCTGATAGCTTTCTGGTAAGCTCGTTAACCATTTTTGTGGTTCAGCATGGACACGCGACGTATCATAAAGCTTACTTATTAATGTTTCAATCGCTTGATCATCACGATCTGATGTAAAACTATCGACAAGTTGATAGATTGCATGAATTCGCGCTTCGTCATCTGTATCATAGGCAGATTCTAGCACGTCAGCTAATATATCATCTCGGAGCAAGGCGATTTCTGCCTCATTAGCAATTCGGAAACCTGGGTCTATATCGAGCAAATAAGCATACTGCTTAACAATCGCTAAACAAAAGGAATGCAATGTCGAGATTTGCGCTTTATTGACTAGGCTCAACTGACGTCGCAAATGGCTCGACGTCGGATTTGCTGCAATTGCTTTTTCAAGCGCCTCTGCCATACGATGACGCATTTCAGCTGCGGAAGCATTCGTAAACGTTACGACAAGAAGTTCATCCACATTCATTGGATTTTCTGTTGCCACAACCTTTTCAATCATGCGATTAATCAAGACCGCCGTTTTACCAGAGCCTGCAGCTGCTGAAACAAGTGTATCTTGCCCACTTGCATAAATCGCTTTCCACTGATCATCCGTCCAAGTGACATTCGCTGGTTTGACAGGTATTTGCTGCACCATGTTAGTTCATCTCCTTGCGAATTTTTTCGACAACTTCTACTGGCTTTACTTGCTGTAGCTGACGATAACTTTGTTTGCCATCAGATGGGTCAAATTGGCATACTGCTGCAAATTGACAGTAATCACACGCTGTTTTTGCTTTTAGCTTATAAGGGCTTATAGCCGTATCCCCTGCTAAAATGCCGTTGCCAGCTTCTTGATGCTTACGGCGGACAAAATGCTGGAGATTTTTCATATCATTAACGGGCACGATGCGTGATTGTGATTCAGAAGGGGTACCATCCTTTTTCATATAAACTGGAATAATTTGCGAATGCCCGCTCGCTTCCTCTAGCTGCTCATCCATCGAGTAAATAGCCTCAGGATTTTCAGTTAAAAGTCCCTTCATTTTGTATTGCTTTAACCGATCTTCTTCAATCTCACTGTCACTCAAGTCCTTATCCAGTTTTAACATCGGATTATGGACATGGACATAAAGCACACCAGCAGGCTCTGCATCGCCAGATAACCAATAGGATGCATTCTCCATCGCTACATCTAAATATGTTAACACCTGCAATGATAGGCCATGATACACTTCATTTAAATCTAAGTCACGAGCAGACGATTTATAATCGACTATTCGTAAATACGAGCGATCATCAATCGATGCACTATCCACACGGTCAATACGACCGCGCATGTACATTTTTTTGCCACCTTGCAAATCAATTTCCAATGGCGGTAGCTGTTCATGCTGCCCTGGCCCGAACGATGCTTCAATAGCAATTGGTTTAAAGTGTGACACATTGGCATGCTGTGTCAGTGCCATCATCGTGCGCTCTACAATGCGAATCAGCTTGCGTTGAATATAACGATAACGTGCACTAGATAATAAAATTTGGTGAGAGAAAACGGGCACAATTTGCTCTACTGCCTGTCGTGCAAGTTGTTGAATTTGCTGTTTTGATAAACGAATCCACGACAGTTGTAAACGGTGCGTCTCTTCGGTAATCCATTTCAATGCTTCATGGAACAAATCACCCATTGCAAATGTCTCTAAACGATATTCTGCTCGTTCCTCTAAACGAAGCCCATACGTCGTGAAGTGAGAAAACGGACAACGGAAGTATTTTTCTATACGTGACACACTTGAAGTGAGCTTGCGACCATATAATTCTTGTGTAATATAACCTTCTAGCGGTTCTGCCTCATTTTTATGTGTCATTGGATGCATCAGGCGACGTAAAATTAATGCCCAGTATGGATCTTGTTCATAATATTTTTGTAAAGCAACCCATTCTGGTGCAAGTTCACGACTATGCTCCGCTTGCCTTAATTGCAGCATTAAATGAGCTAACGCTGTACGAGGATGGCGAATATAAGGCAATACATTATCATCAATTAATTCTATCGGATCAATGACAACACGCTCGACGTTTACCCCACTTAAAAGACCTGCCGTTTTTTCATTTCCTATAATTTTCTTTATATATAACGAGGATATTAAAGCTTTCCCCTCTTCATCCGCCGTTGGATAAGTCATATAAAGCTTGTCAGATGGCGTAGTTATTGCACGATACAATAAAAAGTTTTCCTGTAATAGCCGATTTTTAGATGTCGGTGCTAATTCATAGCCAATATGCGTAAACCACTCACGTTCTACATCAGACAATAGACCTTCATAATCCAGACGTGTAGGATAGACGCCATCGTTCATTCCTAGAACAAAGGCGACCTTTATTTGCGATAGGCGCGCTAAATCGACCGTTGCCACCATCACTTCATCTAAAGTTGGAGGAATACGCGCGAATTCTAATGTATCAAAACCTTCATCTAAAATCTTTGCCGCTTCCTGTACCGACATTTCTTGCTCGCCAAACATGTAAACAAACTGATCGAGTACGGCGATCCATTCTTTCCACGCTTGATCATGCTCACTTGCTGCTAACGCCTCCCCTCTATCCAATTCACGATCTTTCATGATTTGAAGCTTGTCATATACTTGTACTTCTTCTACTAGCTCAAATAGCGCTGTTGCCACATCTCTACCCGTTTTCGCCAGTATAAGCTTGTCCTGTAACGCTTTTAATGGTGTGCGAATTTCGTCGCGAATGGCCTCAATTTCTGTCTGCATCGCACGTTCTTCGTCTGTTTGCACACGAGAATGGAATTCAAGCCCGCGATATTTTTTATAAAACCAACGAGATTCGTCAAACCAACGCTCTCCGTAAATTCCTTGCGCTAAACAGTAATTTTCAAGACGGTCAGCACGTTCACGCCAAACACTGTTATCAGCATGTAGTGGGAAAAATAAATCTGTTTTCACACTTCTGAAAAGCGGTTCATATTTCCAATTTGAAATAACAACTTCCAATGCAGATCGACTAAATTCAATTAACGGATGGTGAAGCATCGTTTTTTTTGTATTCACAAAAATAGGAATGTCGTATTGCTGGAAAATTGTTGAAATTAGCGGATCGTATACATCTGCTTGTCTATACAGCAACACTATATCTTGATAACGATAGCCCTCCTGCCTCGTCAGCTTCGTTATTTCCCGGGCAATGGCATGGATTTCAGCCCGACGATTTGAGGCTTCAAAAACTTTCACATCACCTGTGGATTTTTCTGTTTGGGGCACCATATCCGCAAATGTTGCTTCTACATGCTGTAAGTCTTTTGACTGAAATCGATGGGTTTTGATAAAATGCAACGGTGCTTCGACTTCAATGCCATTGTCATATGCTATATCATGCAAGCGTTGACTTGTAGTTGCCGCTTCATTGAATAATGCCTGCTCATCTTTAGCTTCTTCCATATGATCATACGGTAGCACAACCGTTACTTGCTTCGTCACCTTTAGTAATTCTTTTACAAGCTCTAGCTCTCTTACAGTAAAGGCAGTAAAGCCATCTATATAAATTGTTGCCTGTTTCATCGTCTCAGAAAATTTTAAGTGCTCGGTTAAAATCGGGTAATAGCCTTCACTATCGACATAAGTTGTACCGAGTCGAGCTTCTAATGCTTGTAAAACAATGTATAAATCATTGATTTTCGCCTGTAGTGTATGAGGTGCATCAATAGCCTTTAAAGAGGTTGTTACATCACTTAAAACTGAACTGTTCACGCTATATCGGCTAAATTCGCGTAACAACGTTTCAATTTCCTCTGTAAAGCCCCGCTTACCAGCAGCTTGTCGAAATAACGAAAAATCACTCTTCTGCTCTTCTAGCAATTTTCGAATAAGCATTCGATAACCATAGCCATTTACTTCTTGGCGAGCAATACCCCCTGTTTCTTGAAGTACAAGCCAAGCTAAGCGTTTAAACGTCATCACTTGTGCACGTATGAGCCCGTGCAAACCATGTCTATTTGTCAGTTCATATTCAGTTGAATAAGACATTTGGTCAGGGACAATGATAAAAATAGGGTGACCTAATGGATCGGTATTTAATTGTTCGACTATTTCTCTATGAATATAAGCCGATTTTCCGGTACCTGCACGTCCTGATACAATTCGTAATGTCATTCATGCTTCCCCCTATTCATTAAAAAATTATATTCTATCTTCAGAAACTTGTAGTGAGCGTTCCCTAGTAATCGCCAATATAAAACGACTAAAGCAATGAAATAAAAAGACCCTCCTACCATTTTACATGATACAAGGGACCGCATGTGCAGATTCAGCCTAGAAGATTATTCATTTTTCGTCATTTTTCGCCCACGTTTCAAATCTCTTTCTACACGAGCATTCAATCGCTTCTCCATTAGCTTGCCAATCCACCATAGTAAGACGATAGCTACACCCGCACTAATTAGTCGTACCGGACTCGTGATAAGCGATTTTAAATCATAGCCCAATACACTCATGCCAAAAATCATGACGAATTTTCCGGCTAATAAAACAATTAGATAGTATTTTTTATGAATATGTGATAAGCCCGCTACTATATTCACTATTACAGAAGGCGTAAACGGAAAGCATAGTAAGACAAACAATGGGCTAATACCATTCATATCCACCCATTTAATAAACTTTTGTACCTTTTTACTGCCTGTTACAAAACGGAGCTTCGGATGCTTTCCAAAGTGACGTACAAGCAAAAAAACAGCATATGAACCAGCTACTGAACCTAACCACGATAACAAAAACCCTATCCATAACCCAAATGCACTCGCATTCGCCACGACGAACACAACCAATGGTAAAAAAGGTAAAAACGCTTCTAAAAAGGGCAGTAATATCCCCATTATTGGTCCAAGTGTTCGATATTGTGCCGCAATATGTTCCATATTTTCTACAGTAAACCATTCATTCACTATTGCCACCTCTATTTATATTGCAAGATTACATGTAAAACCGTAAGTTCTTCTGATATATTTTGATATTCATGTGCTTGATGTCCCGAAAATACCAATGTTTCCCCTTCGGTTATCGTTTCATGCATAACCCCAGCCGAAATAACAGCTTGTCCATGAATCACTGTTACCGTTTCTTCTACCCCTTCTGTATGGGCTTCACTCCTACTCCTTGCACCAGGCTCCATTTCCACTTTATAAAATTCCCAACCTCGTTCAGGATCATAAGGAATAATGGAATAGACCCGATAACGCCCTTCGTCTTCATCGACATGTGGTGCATTTTTACTGCTAAATTTCATAAAATGGGCAATCGGCGGCTGTAAAAGTGATGAAAAAGAGATGCGTAAACCTGCGGCTATTTTCCAAATCGTTGAAACAGTAGGATTCGCTTCACCTTTTTCAATTTGGGCAAGCTGTGCCTTACTAACCCCCGTTGCCTTCGCTACATCATCTAAACTTACACTGCGTTGTTGCCGTATTTTCTTTAATTGGAAAGCTAAATTTCGACTCATTTGTTCCATTACGACTCACCATTTCCTGTTGTTTATTTTATCAGACATATGTATACTTTAATAAACATGCGTGAATGTTCTAACTATTCTATTTTAAGTATACATGGAAACTTTTTTGAAAGGATGACCTTTTTATGACAAGCACAACAAATCTTCATAATGAACCAACAACTGCTTCCGAAGATAGCTTTATACAAGGAGTTAAAGATTGTGTACCTACTTTACTCGGTTATATTAGTATAGGACTGGCATTCGGGGTTGTAGGTTCCGCTTCTGGCCTATCTTTAGTAGAAATTGCATTACTAACAATACTCGTTTATGCAGGCTCTGCACAATTTATTTTTTGTGCACTCTTGTTAACAAGCAGTCCTACCTCTGCTATCATTGTAACCATTTTTGTCGTAAATCTACGTCACTTATTAATGAGTTTAACATTAGCTCCACATTTTACGCGCTATTCGATGCTTCGGAATGTTGGATTCGGTACATTATTAACAGACGAAACGTTTGGTGTGGCCGTAACCAAACAAATGCAAAACGGTAAATTATATGGTCGTTGGATGGATGGTCTAAATATAACAGCGTATGCATTTTGGATTCTATCTTGTATTGCAGGTGCCTTTCTAGGACAATGGGTGGCTAATCCTGAAAAGTGGGGCTTAGACTTTGCACTAATTGCCATGTTTATTGCTCTACTTGTGCTACAACTTAGTAGCGTGGGCAAACATAAAATTATGCATTACCTGATGTTAATTGGCTATATGGTTGTAATTATGTATGGCTTATCATACGTCGTTCCTTCGCATCTAGCAGTGCTTCTTGCCACTGTTATCGTCGCAACGATTGGGGTGGTGACAGATAAATGACGACAACAGCTTCGATGGTGTGGCTAATCATTGGTTGTGCACTAGTGACTTGGTTACCACGCATTATTCCATTTATGTTCGTACGTAGTGTGAAACTACCAGATGTTGTTTTAAAATGGCTAAGCTTCATTCCTGTTTGTATTCTCAGTGCGCTTGTTATTGAAAATTTATTGGATACTGAAAGCAAAAATTTCGTTACATTGGATTGGCCTGTCTTTATTACATTTGTGCCTACCCTTATCATTGCACTTGTCACAAAAAGCTTATCAATTACAGTTGTAGCAGGTGTTATTATCATGGCCTCCGTCAGATTCTTCATGTAAAGAAACTGTTATATGTGTACCTTTTCACTATAAAAAACCCGCTTAGACGCTTGCGAAAATAGCACAAGATGTAAGACGAAACCATCCACTTTAGGAAAGTTACGTCTTACACAGTGCCCGCAAAATCGGAGCGGATTTTAATAGTGAAGGCAGCAACACAGCCCTCCTTATTTTTTGTGCATTTTGCTCGCTAGCCAAAAGCCAAGCGTTAACGAAAAAGCATCAACAACAAAAATAATAGGTGGGGAAGTATAACCTGCATATACTGAAGCGGCAATAAGTGCAATAGCCAAACTTAACGCTACATAGCGGTTATACGTAATACGAGTAAACAATAACACGAGTAATGCTGGTAAAAATAATGCTAGCATCATTTTCCCATATAAATCGATCATAGTTCTTTCGGCTCCGCCAACAATAAACCAATTCGATAATGGTCATTGCTGTAAATAACATGCTGCGTTAGGCGAATTTCATTATTCCGATCCAATACCTCTAAACGGCAATGTGCAGCATTTAATTGTAAAGCTTCATATAATTCAACCTCTGTTGTAATCGTGCGTCCGTTTACTTTACGAATACATTCCCCTGCGAGTAAGCCCATTTTTTCTGCTGGTGAATCAGGCAGCACAGCAGCGATTACCGCACCCTTAGTGCTTGGTGCAACCGCATATGACTCTGTCTTATCTTGCCAAGCATAATAAACTGCCATAATAATCCGAATTAATACCCCTAACGCTAACGTTATAAAGCCAATTAACGGTTCAAAATATGATGCAAGTCCACCTACTACAATCAGCTGTCCTAATAATAAGACAGAGCGTCCTATTTTCGGCAACTGAACAACAGGCAGTTCTTTCCTTAACAATTTTGAAAATCCGATAACGACTGGGAATAATACGAGTGCAAAGTGACTATCGCCCAATGTAAATTGCGGCCAATAAGGCAATGCCGATGGAATACTATTACCTGGTATGATAAAAAATATAGGTAACACCCAAACATTTCTTGAGCGATATACGATAGCTTGCATTCCGCGCTTCGTATTTTCGATTCTAGGCGTTATTACTTGTTTCGCAGTACGACGAATTAACATACCTTCCACTACTACACTTAGACCTGTTAAAATCGTAATTGTCACAATAGCCCCTTCTAATAAATCGATGCCTTCCAACGAAATCTTCCACCAGGAGAACGACCAGTTGTACTGGTACATCGCCCATAATGCTAACGTTGCCATTGCCATTGTGTAGATGGGTGACAATACATTGATGAAAAACAACAAGAGACCAAGGAAAGATATAGCGGTTAAAATCAATAAGTATGCTTTGGGTACTGTCAGCCCGACACCAAGACTTATTAGTGAAATAACTAAGGCATAAGGCCATCCTCGTTTCCATTGCCCTATCAGCTCGGTCCAACCCCAAATAATACGTCTGTTAAAAAATTTACGCTCTTGCTTTACACGTCTATACCCTAAAAAGATAGCAACTACTATTGCAATATAAACTACTGGGTTCAGTAAAAAGCGGCCAATCGCTGTTACAATTTCTATTAATATATTACTAACCATACGAACACCCGCCGTTTCTATCATGAATACTATGCATTCATTGTATCAAACGACTACTGTCTTGCGTAGTAGTAACTGGTAGAAAGCTTGGTATTTCCCATCATTTTTATTAGTTTGAGTATTTCTATTGTTCGATATTGTGCAGTAGGAAGCTCGTCGCCATTTGGAATTGTAAGTCATTTTGGCGATCTTCTTTATAAGCCTTTAACGTGCCATTTAAACTATTGAAAAAGGTAGAATCGACATACATATCATTATCAGGCTGCGCTAATTTTTGTTGTTCGCGATAGAGTTTTACTGCCTCTTGTGTAGTCTCATCTAAGTAACCATCTAATCGGTCAATCTGATAACCTAGCTTTTGCAAGGCTTTTTGCGTATAAGCAATTTCTTCGCTCATATCACCTACTTTGAATTGTCCTGTTAACGGATGCAATTGGAATGCAAATAATTCATTTTGTTCAATCACTAATCCAGCTTCAATTCCTTTCCCATGGATCCATTCACGTTTTGGCGTCAGCCATTTATTTGTTGATAGCTTCAGTTCTCCCCCATTGGCTAGAGACCAAGATTCCTGTACTGTGCCTTTACCAAAGCTTTTAACGCCGACAATGGAAGCACGATTCCAGCCCTTTAACGCACCACTCAGCACTTCACTAGCAGAAGCACTACCGCCATTTTGAATTATGACAATCGGAATTTTATTCATCGTACTTAAATAATTTTCATCAAAGCTTTTCGATTCAGTTTTTAATGGTTCCATGGCACCCTCTGCATTTTGCATATAGGCAAATACTTTGCCATTTTCCAATAGTGTACTTAGTAGCGCTGCGACGCTATGTAAATAGCCTCCAGGATTATCACGAACATCAACAACGAGCCCTTCTATATCTTTGCGTAGTAATTTACTCGTTTCTGTCACCCATTCATTTGCTGTCTTCTCTCCAAATAACGAGATTTGAATATAGCCTATTGGCGTATCCTCAATCTTTACTACCTCACTCGTTACTGTTTTATTGGAAATCGCAGCCCGTTCCATCGTCATTTTAATATGTTTATCCTCGCTAGGACGATAGACAACAATTGTAATCTTTGATCCTTTTTCTCCTTGAATCAAATGCATTAATTCACTCATTGTTTTGCCATCTACTTTTACCCCATCAACTTGTACAATTTCATCAAGAGAGCGCATCCCAGCCTTTTCTGCTGGCGACGAACGAACAGGTGATACAACAATGAACTTCCCTTTGTTTTCTGTCAGTTCAATACCAATACCAACACGTTCTTCTGCTAGCATTTGTCGATGTTGCTCGGCTTCTTCCTTCGTGTAATAAGTACTATACGGGTCCTTAATAGCATCAGCCATGCCGCGCAGAGCCCCTTCTACTAATTCTTCCTTTTTAGTACTATACACAGATTTTTTTTCGATTAATTGTAATGCTTCATTAATCGAATCAACCTCAGTCACTTGCACTTTTTTCTCTGCTCCATCTCCATCAAACCAGTCAAAATAAAATCCACTACCTATCAATAAACTGCTGACAAGTACGCCGACTCCTGCCGTAATTTTGCGCAAACCTTCCCTCCTCTGTCTCTTTACTGTATGAATTATATTTTTCAAACATACAAAATAATGTTTTGGTTTTCAGAATTGTTTAGGTGTCTGGCACTAATTGTTTGGGTGTCTGGCACCCAAACAATAAAAAAACACGAAGATTTCAACGGTCACAACGGAAGCCGCAGAATTCTTCGTGGATTTTACTTAGCTATTTTGAATAATCTTCTGACAAAATTCAGAATTGTTTGGGTGTCTGGCACGCACATACTTAATCTAATGCATTTACAGTGTTTTTTAACATCTCTAAATTCATTGGACCCTCTATCGCTTGCTGAATGGTGCCCGCTGAATCAATAAAATACGTTGTAGGAATCGTAATGACTTGATATTCTGAACCAGCTGCATTTTCAGGGTCCAGTAAAATAGGAAATGTCAGTTCAAAGCCATCTCTAAATGTCATGACTGTATCAATTTTAGCATCGGCTGTGACATCTCGTTCAGCTGATGTTAAGTTGACAGCTAATATTTCAACATTATCTTCCTTGGCATATTGGTCGTAATAATTTTGCATATGTGGCATTTCAGCTTTACAAGGTGGACACCATGTTGCCCAAAAATTGAGTACAACTTTTTTTCCACGCAATTCACTTAATGTCACTTCTTCACCATCTAAGTTTGTTAATGTGAAATCTGGCGGTATATCACCTTTATTTAACCCGACTGTCCGTTCTTCTACTTCTTTACCGAGGGATGCAGATTCAATTTCACGTTCTTTATCAATTTGCTGTTTAACATATGTACCAATCATCGCAACTATTAACAACACGACAATAAGTAACCCAATATTTTTTTTCATTCTTTTCCTCCTATTCGTTGAATTCCTATACCTAATAGAAGTAGTAGGAAGCTTACCCCAACAGCCGTTTGCCAAAAACCAAGTGGCTGTAATGCAGCTACGATACAATAGCCAACGGTATACAGGAATAACGCTGTCTTAGTTGTTGGTACTTTCCATAATATGAAAATCGTTAGCACGCTTAGCACTACTAAAGTGATGAGTTCGCTTTGAAGTGGATTGTCATTCAATAATACCACGAACCATTGATAAATGGATTGCGTTAACATAATTGCCCAACCACACGCCATTATACCCTCAGTGTCAAACTGTAGCTGTTGACGCTTCTGCCAAAATTGTAACAGTATAGCAGCTACCCCTAATAACACTCCAACTGTTCCTCCATTAAAGTAAAGAAGCGCTAGCGGTTGATTAATGACCGATTGGAAGTCCGTAATAATAAGGCTAAATTTCCAAACGAGTATAAAAGTAAAGATGGCATCTCCATATACCCCTGACCATATTTTCGGAAATTGTATTCGCAAAACAAGCCATACGATGAAAAACGCTAGTAATAAAGCAACAGCTGTTGCTGGTAATGTTAATGCACGAATTGAAAACCACTCAGTATTAATCACCTAAACAAATCCTCCATCAATATAGATACTTTTAGCATAGCATAGATGCTTTTACGAAAAATGTTATTTCACACTGTGTTCAAAAAAACTACTAATGGATATATAGAATGTAAATTTTATTAGTACTTTATTTTAAAATACCCCATATCGTATTTTATTGCAATGAACAGATGAAATTCCGTCCACTTTTTTTCGAACGAGTTGGCGCAAATAAAAAAGAGAGCCGCCTTAAACATAAGACGACTCTGTTAATTCTTTATTATAATGGAATATATTTTAGTGGATTCACACTACCAACTGCTTGTCCTTGCCAAGAGCCGATATGAATTTCAAAATGCAAGTGCGGTCCAGTAGAACGACCTGTACTACCCATTGCTGCAATTTGCTGTCCTTGGTTCACTACATCCCCTACACTAACGTTAAAGGCACTAAGATGTGCATAAACCGTTGTATAAATTTGTCCATTGATAGAGTGTGTTAAAATAACGACATTTCCATAAGAACTTAGTGGTGCTGCATAGGATACAACTCCGTCAGCAGATGCCCAAATTGGTGTACCTGTTTTGTTGGCAAGGTCAACACCATAATGGAATTCTGGACCGGCTCCAAGGTTACGCCAGCCGTACGGTGATGTTAAACGACCATTTGTCGGCTTAATCCAAGTACCTTCTGATGCTGGTGCATTCACCGTAGAACCAGAGCTTGAACCCGAGTTCCCAGCCGCCGCAGCAGCTGCCGCTGCAGCTTTACGTTTTGCCTCTTGTTGACGGGCAATTTCCGCTAAACGGTTTTGCTCGGAAATGATTTTTTGCTGTAATTCTGCACTAATTTCCAGTGCCTCTGAATACTCTTTTTCAAGTAATACTTTTTCAGACTTTAGTTTCTCTTGTTCTTTTTCTAGCTGATCAACTAATGTGTTTTTCTCTTTTTTCTGTCCATCTAATGATGCTTTTAAACCTACTAGCTTTGCTTTCTGTTCTTCAAGCTTTTGGCGTTTGCCTTCTAGAACTTGTTTTTGCTCTTCTAAAGTTTGCTTATCTTGTTTTTGATCGCGAATAATTTGACGATCTGCTTCAAGTAATGAATTGACAGCAGAGAAACGATCGATAAAGTCTACGAAACTATTTGAACCGAGTAGTACATCTAAGTAGCTAACTGAGCCCCCAGCTTGAATTGCTCGTGCACGATCTTGTAACAATAAATCACGCTCTTCAATTTTGCGAAGAAGTTCTTCGATAGTTCCTTCTAATGCTTTTATCTCATCATTTGTAGCATTTATTTCAGCCAATATATTTTTAATATCACTATTTGTTTTGTCAATTTCAGCATTTAACGCTTGAATTTGATCTAATAGTTTTTGTTGCTTTTCTTTATTTGCATTAATGGCGTTTTCTTTACCACTAATAGAAGAATTCAATTGATTTTTCTTTGTTTCTACTTGATTTTTCTCTTCTTTTAAATCCGATAAACTATTTGCATACGCTGATGGAGTTTGGATAAAAAGAAGTAGTGCAGTTGTTGCCGCAAATGCTTTTATAGAGTTTTTCGCTATACTTTTCATCTAATGGACTCCCCTTCGATATTTAATTCCCATAAACTTTGCCGTTTTAAAAGCCTTTAAATTGTGGTGCAAATTTAGCTAAGTTTACGCGTCGGCAGAATCTGCTTTTGAAATCTGTGACATTCTTTGGCACCGTTACTACCTGATTTGGCCCTACAAAACGAATGACTATTGCCACAAAGCAAGTTAAATTTTTAAAAACTTACGTACAGACATGAAACTTCCCCATATACCAATTAACACACCAATAAGAAGTATCAGAGCGCTCACTTGGTAAACAAGTGGTGAGAAATCTAATAGTTGCACGAGCTCACCTTGTAAACGAGGTGCAATAATTTTATAAACATTGTGGTAAAGTGTTGCGACAACCGCAATCGGAATAATAGAGCCTAAAATTCCAAGCCACATACCTTCTAAAAGGAATGGAATACGCACGAATGAATTTGTTGCCCCTACTAGTTTCATAATTTCTATTTCATCACGACGCGCGATAATCGTAATACGAATCGTATTAGAGATTAAGAAAATCGCAGTGAATAATAACCCTAAAATCAGCACAAGCCCCACATTACGACTAATATTTAGGAAGTTGAAAAGTTTTTCTACTTTACCTTCGCCGTACTTAACATCGTATGTATATTCATACTTATTAATTGTCTTTGCAACTTTTGCTGTTTGTTGTGGATCTGCCGCCTTTACATAAATGACATTTCGTAACGGGTTACTTTGCTCAAAAAGCTTAAAGTCATCCCCAAAATCTTTTACTAACTTTGTTAATTCATCCTCTTTTGTGGAATATTTCATTTCCGCAACATCTGGCAATTTTTTAATCTTTGCTAATAACGCTTTTTCAGCAGCTTCATCTGCCGTTTCGTCGATTAACACTTTTATTTCAACGTCGTTCTCTAAATCAGATGCAACTTTGTTTAAGTTCATCATAATGAGTGAGAATACACCTACTAATATTAAAGTCACCGTAACTGCACTGACAGAAGCAATTGTCATCCAGCTATTACGTCCAAGTGATTTAACACTTTCTCGAAAATGGCGTTTTACCGTATTAAATTTCATAGCCGTAGTCACCTCCGTGCTCATCACGGACAATCATACCGCCTTCAATCGCTATAACCCGTCGACGAATAGTGTTTACTATTTCACGGTTATGGGTTGCCATTACGATTGTTGTACCCCGTGCATTAATCTCTTCAAATAAATTCATAATCTCCCAAGATGTCTCGGGATCTAGATTTCCTGTTGGTTCATCAGCAATCACAACTTTTGGTACATTGACGATGGAACGTGCAATGGAGACACGTTGCTGCTCACCACCAGAAAGTTCATTTGGGAACATTCTTGCCTTATGTTTTAAGCCAACAAGTTCTAAAACTTCCATAACCCGTCGACGAATTTCTACGGGCTCCTCTTCAATTACCTCTAGAGCAAATGCTACGTTCTCATAGACGTTCAACCTTGGTAATAATTTGAAATCTTGGAAAACAACACCGAGTTGCCGACGCAAAAAAGGTACCTTTTTATTTTTCAAACTGCCCAAATCAATACCATTAACAGTAATTTCACCTGAAGTTGCTTTTTCCTCGCGGTACATTAACTTGATAAATGTCGATTTACCTGCACCACTTGGACCAACAACATAGACAAACTCACCTTGTTTTATATTAACCGAAATGCCATTTGTCGCAACTACACCATTCGGGTACTTTTTTGTCACATTTTTCATTTCTATCATAATTTTTTAAACCACCTAAACCTCTTATATATGTAAGATGTATTCCTTTTTCTATTATAGCACTCAATCTATGATTTTTTATTACAGTTTTATTTCATTCGTTGGAATATTCTCCTAGTTAATTAATATTTTTTGGAATATTTTATATAAATCTATCAAACACCAACAAAATAAAACAGGAATCGATGGAAAGTTCTAGTCGATTCCTGTTTATTGCTTCATTTGAAAATACAAAAGAGCATTCAAGCTGTTTCATCTCTTTGCTTGAATGCTCCTTATTTTACATTTCTTGCTCGTCAGTCGTTGTATAACGTACTAAAACTGCACCTGTTTTCGACTCGCCTTCAATAAATAGACGGTTGGCATCTTCCACTTCTTTATCAAAACGGACTACTTTAGATAAAAATTGATCTTGTGTCTCAATTTTCGACGCATCTTGAATACCGACATCTACTTTACCAAAATTCGTTACAATTTTACCGCTTAACGACATTGTACGTGGTACATATATTTCTACAGCACCTGCAACAGTATGTGCTTTAATTTTTGAAGATTTACTAGAGCATGTTGTCACTACAACATGTCCATTTATAGATTTTGCTTCTACTTCATCTAATGCACCATCTAAATATACGCGCCCATTCAAAGTTTCAGCTTCTAAATCTTTACCACGAACATCCGTTAGTTCGATGGAGCCATTCGATGAATCCACTTCCGCCTTCGTAAATACTAGCTTCGAGCCCTTAATTGCACCATTCAATGTTTTCAGCTTTAATTGCTCCAGCTCGATATTTTGTAAAGTTACGCCACCATTCATTAAACGGACAGATAATTTATCTAATTTTTCCTTTGGTGCAAGTACTTGTACATTTACTTGTACTAGCTTTAATTGACTTAAAATTCGTAGTGAGTCTTCTTCACTTTTCACAACAAATTGCTCCAAGAAATGATTACGTGTTTCTTCCTCACTATCATTCACTAGAGGTGCTTTGACCTTACAAATAATTTGGAAAGTATCACCTTCACACGGTTCTAATGAAAAATTACCATTCGGTAGCTCAACCATAATATTTTCTATATGCGCTGCTGCAAGTTCTTCGGTATGAGTAAATTCAAACTTATCTCCAAATGGTGAAGAAACATCGAATTCTTTTACTTTTTTTACTGCCGTATTCATCATATCCATAAAGAGTGAGCCAATTTGTGTTAAATCTTTACGAAAATCATGGATTTCATCTTGGAAATGCTTTGTGAAATCTGCCTCTTTCTTTTTTTGTTCTTCTTTAAAGATTGGTTCTTTTTCTGCTGAGGATTGCTGATCCGTATTCGACGTATCGTTCATACTGCTATCAGTGGACTTGCTAGGTTGCTCTAATGCTTCTAATAATGTAATCGCCTCTTGCGCTGAAATAGTTCCTTTTTCCACAAGTTCTAAAATTCGTTGACGTTCATTTTGCATAATGGTATAGCCTCCCACAGATTGTTATATTTATTTATACGTCTCCATATGTGAAAAGTTTCACTGAAAAAAGAAAAAGCATGCACTGTCATACAGTAAAAAAGTTTTCATGCCTGCTATCTAGATGTTTTTTTGATACTGTCATTTAAAAAATCTGCTACATTTCCAGAGTGAAAATAAGACTTATGCTAGCTGTGCCAAATGCTTTAGCGTACAAGGTCTTAAATCTCACCCTCAGAAACAGAGCAAATTTTTATAATTTTTTTCTTTTTGCTGTTTGTAAAAAATTTATTTTGTTGCTTCTGTTAAAGCCGTTTCCATACGTTGTCGATCACGTATTAAAATCGGTTTTAAATATTTACCCGTATAAGAGCCAGCCACTTCCATTACTTCTTCTGGTGTACCCGTTGCAACAATGGTACCTCCTTTGTCGCCACCTTCTGGTCCTAGATCAATAATGTAATCCGCTGTTTTAATAACATCTAAATTATGCTCAATAACGAGCACCGAATCCCCATTTTCTACAAGTCGTTGTAAAACAATTAGTAAACGCGCAATATCATCTGCATGTAAGCCCGTCGTTGGCTCATCTAAAATATAAAATGACTTACCTGTTGAGCGACGATGTAATTCAGATGCCAATTTGACACGTTGCGCCTCACCACCAGACAGTGTTGTCGCAGGTTGACCTAATTTCATATATCCTAAGCCAACATCAACAATCGTTTGTAATTTACGTTGGATTTTAGGGATATTTTCGAAAAACACGACGGCATTTTCAATTGTCATATCTAAAATATCAGCAATACTTTTGTCTTTATATTTTACTTCAAGTGTTTCACGGTTGTAACGTTTTCCATGGCAAACCTCACATGGCACATATACATCTGGTAGGAAATGCATTTCAATTTTAATAATCCCGTCACCCCGACATGCTTCACAACGGCCACCTTTAACGTTAAAGCTAAAACGTCCTTTTTTATAGCCACGTACTTTCGCTTCATTTGTTGTGGCAAACACATCGCGAATATCGTCAAAGACACCCGTATACGTTGCAGGATTGGAGCGAGGAGTTCTTCCTATTGGCGATTGGTCAATATCGATAACCTTTTCCAATTCATCGATCCCGGATACTTCTTTATGTGCGCCTGGCTTTACCTTTGAACGGTTGAGCTTTTGGGCTAATGATTTATATAAAATTTCATTAATTAGTGTTGATTTACCTGATCCAGATACACCTGTTACTGCTACAAATAAACCTAATGGCACATCTACTTTGACGTTCTGTAGATTGTTTTCCTTTGCCCCCACTATAGACAATTTACGCCCATTTGGTTTACGACGCTCTACTGGTAGTGGTATAAACTTCTTGCCACTTAAATATTGGCCTGTTAACGACTGTGGATTATCCATGACTTCCTGTGGCGTACCTGCTGCTACAATTTGACCACCATGTACACCGGCGCCCGGTCCAACATCAATCAGATAATCTGCCGCTAGCATTGTGTCTTCATCATGCTCGACAACAATAAGTGTATTGCCGATATCTCGCATATTTTGTAGCGTACTAATAAGACGGTCATTGTCTCGCTGATGTAGTCCAATGGATGGTTCATCTAAAATATAGAGTACACCTGTTAAGCGAGAGCCAATTTGTGTTGCTAAACGAATTCGTTGTGCTTCTCCACCTGAAAGTGTTCCAGCTGCACGATTTAATGTTAAATAATCTAACCCTACATTCACTAGGAAGCCAAGTCTTTCCTCGATTTCACGCAATACGAGTCTCGCAATTTGCATATCCTTTTCAGATAAATCGAGCTCTTTGAAAAACGTATCTGCCTCCTGAATCGAATACTCTGTTACTTGTCCAATATGTTGATCGCCAATTTTCACAGCTAATGTTTCGGGCTTTAATCGGTAACCTTTACAAGATGGACAAGCTTGCTGTGCCATATATTTCTCCATTTGCTCTCGTACATAATCAGAAGTTGTTTCTTTAAAACGGCGCTCTACATTACGCACCACACCTTCAAATTCAATCATCTGATCTCGTACATTGCCAAATTCATTTTCATAATAGAAGCGAATTTTATCTTTACCAGAACCATATAAAATCTTATCCATCTTTTCTTTAGGTAAATCTTTGACAGGTACGTCCATCGGAATCGCGTAATGATCACATACTGCCTTTAATAGTTGTGGATAATATTGTGAGCTTGTCGGCTCCCATGGTGCAATGGCGTGCTCTAATAATGAACGTTCCCAATCTGGCACGATTAGTTCTAAATCAACCTCCTGCGTTGTTCCTAACCCGTCACAGCTTGTACATGCTCCAAACGGACTGTTAAATGAAAACATACGAGGCTCTAGCTCCCCTATTGAAAAACCACATAATGGGCAGGCATGATGTTCACTAAATAATAATTCTTCATGTTCCATGACATCAACAAGAACGCGTCCTTCAGCTAATCGAAGGGCTGTTTCTAACGAATCACTAAGACGAGCAGCAATCCCCTCTTTAACAACAACACGATCGACTACAACTTCTATCGAATGCTTTTTATTTTTATCAAGATCAATCGCATCATCTAAATCGCGTAATTCACCATCAATCCGTACGCGTACAAAGCCTTGCTTTTTCAAGTCTTCTAGTAACTTAACATGCGTTCCCTTACGACCTGAAATCATCGGTGCCAGTAATTGCATTTTCGTACGTTCTGGATAAACTAATAAACGATCCACCATTTGCTCAATCGTTTGCGATGTAATCTCTATACCATGATTTGGACATATTGGCTTCCCAATACGAGCGAATAGCAAACGTAAATAATCATAGATTTCCGTAACGGTTCCAACTGTGGAACGTGGATTACGGCTTGTCGTTTTCTGATCGATTGAAATGGCAGGCGATAGCCCCTCAATTGCATCTACATCTGGTTTATCCATTTGGCCGAGAAATTGGCGCGCATAGGCAGATAGCGATTCTACATAACGACGTTGCCCCTCGGCATAAATCGTATCAAACGCTAAGGAAGACTTCCCAGAACCCGATAAACCTGTTAACACGACTAATTGATCACGTGGAATTGTGACATTTATATTTTTTAAATTATGTGCTCGTGCGCCTTGCACGACGATTTCTGTATTTTTCACAAGCCAATCACCCTTCTGCTTTCAATTCAAATATTGTATCTCGTAGTTCAGCTGCTCGTTCGAAATCAAGCGCTTTAGCCGCTTCCTTCATCTCTACTTCAAGAGATGCCAACAATTTCTCTTTTTCTGCCTTCGTCAACTTCTTGCCTTTCGTTGCCTTTGTAACATACGATTCCTCTTCCTCTGCCACTTGTGTCGCACGAATAACATCCGGAATCTTTTTGACAATTGTTTTCGGTGTAATGCCATGTTCCTCATTGTAGGCCATTTGAATTGAACGACGACGTTTCGTTTCATCAATCGCCTTTTTCATCGAATCTGTCATATTATCTGCGTACATGATAACATGTCCATTTGCATTACGTGCCGCACGACCAATTGTTTGAATAAGCGAACGTTCCGAACGTAAAAAGCCTTCCTTATCCGCATCTAAAATCGCCACCAGCGATACTTCAGGAATATCTAAACCTTCACGCAATAAATTAATGCCGATTAGTACATCATATGTACCTTTACGAAGTTCACGAATAATTTCAATCCGCTCTAATGTCTTAATCTCTGAATGTAAGTATTCCACTTTTAAGCCCATTTCCTTCAAATAAGCAGATAAATCTTCCGACATTTTTTTCGTCAATGTTGTAACGAGGACACGTTCATTGCGCGCAATACGGTCATGAATCTCGTCAATTAAATCATCGATTTGCCCTTCAATCGGGCGCACGTCAATTAATGGATCAAGTAACCCTGTCGGACGAATAATTTGTTGCACCATTTCCGGCGTATGTTCAAGTTCATATGGACCAGGCGTTGCTGATACATAAATGGCTTGATGAATGTGTCGTTCAAACTCCTCGAAACGCAAAGGACGATTATCTAGTGCAGAAGGCAAACGGAATCCATGCTCCACTAGTACCCCTTTTCGTGCTTGGTCCCCGTTATACATACCCCGTACCTGTGGTAATGTCACGTGACTCTCATCGACAATAAGCAAAAAGTCTTCTGGGAAGTAATCGAGTAATGTGTATGGTGTTGCACCAGCTTCACGCAATGTTAAATGACGTGAGTAGTTTTCAATACCTGAACAAAAGCCCATTTCACGCATCATTTCTAAATCATAGCGCGTACGCTGCTCTAAACGCTGTGCTTCCAATAGCCTATCTTCTGCTCGCAATAACGCAAGACGTTGTTCTAATTCTTGTTCAATATTGTCAATCGCTTTCAGCATTTTTTCTTCGCGTGTAACGAAGTGGGAAGCTGGGAAAATTGCTACATGGTCGCGATCTGCCAATATTTCTCCTGTCAACGCATCGACTTCTCGAATGCGATCAATCTCATCTCCGAAAAATTCCACACGAACGCAATGTTCATCACGAGAGGCTGGGAAAATTTCGACAACGTCACCTCGCACACGGAACGTCCCGCGTGTAAAACTAATATCATTACGTTCATATTGCACGTCTACTAATTTCCGAAGCAATTGATTGCGTTCAATCTCCATACCTGTTCGAATCGATACAACCAATTCGCGATATTCTTCAGGAGAACCTAAACCATATATACAAGACACTGAAGCAATAATGATGACATCATCCCGTTCGAAAAGAGCCGATGTGGCTGAGTGACGCAGCTTGTCGATTTCATCATTAATACTTGAATCTTTTTCGATATACGTATCTGTTTGTGGAACATACGCTTCAGGCTGAAAGTAATCATAATAACTCACAAAGTATTCAACTGCATTATTTGGGAAGAACTCTTTGAACTCACTATATAATTGACCCGCTAGTGTTTTATTGTGGGCCATAATCAGCGTTGGTTTTTTTACTTGCTGAATAACATTAGAAATCGTAAATGTTTTGCCCGTTCCTGTTGCACCAAGCAAAGTTTGATGTCGTTTCCCTTCCCGTACACCCTCCACTAATTCCGCAATCGCCTGTGGCTGATCCCCGTTAGGCTGATATGGCGCCTGTAAATCAAATGTTTGCACGCATGTTCCCGTCCTTTCCTTCCAATTTGTACATTTATTTTAGCATAGCAGTACTAAAATATCGAACATTTAACGAACGAATGTTTGTTATTTTTCTCAATTTCGAATTTCTCACTTTATTACAACGCATTTATTATTTGTCATTACTCGTCACTAATTCTAACGCTATCATTCATTTTTCTAGAAGCTAAATACTTTAGCTCCTTGTATCCATGATTAGATATATACCCATTCTTTAATCATACAATTCTATAAATTTACAAATGACAAAGATAATTATCCTTATTGCCCTATTAATGCAATAAGGCACTTTCTATTTCGTTGCAGACAAAAAAATCCGCTCCCCGTTAACGGAGAGCGGTCTTATCGTATTATTCACTTGCTATTTTGTGTAATGCCTCTAGTTCAGCCGCGTATAGATGAAAAGCCTTTTCATCTCGTTCATCGAGTGTTCTATCTATCAGAACCATTAGCTGTTCTTCACGATGCATACGCTGGATATGATTTAAAAATAAATCTAAATAAATCTCGTTCAATAATTTCTCTGCCTCATCAACTTTTTTCGACTGACCAACGGCTTTTAGAAAATCTGTGTACGAATAATATTTATCCAACGATCTCCACCTCGATCCTTTTCTAAATTATAAGAAAATTCAGACCAAATTGCAACGCTAAACAAAATAAAATCAACTATCATTTATTAGAATTATAGCGTATTTTTAAGCAAATTTCTAAAGAAATAGTATCAATTTCTAGATAATTTCGTTTTTTATCTATATTTTCAGTATTCATCTTTGTCATTTACACTACAAATAAATATTCCCATAAGGAGGCGTTCCATATATATGTCCACAAATTATGTAAATGGTTATTTAATGTCTTTCAATACTTATTTATTACAACCTATTCAACATGAATCGAAAATTTTCACAAGGGTCATCGACAAGCATAATGAGTTAATTGTGACACGCAAGCCTTTGCATGTTTTACGAAAGTCATGCATTTCATTGGGCACAACGTATGAAGCAGCAAAATTTTCTGCGAAACGTTTTTTTGGCAATCAACATAAACTGCCAATTGTTGTTGCATATGATTATGGCTTTCCTTGCATTTTTTTGCCAACCTATTCGCCAAACTCTATACATAATATTTGGATTGGACTTCATGCCATTTCAAATATTTCACCAAGCAACGTTGGTTGTATTATTACGTTGAAAAATGATATGAAAATTGAGCTTCCTATTAAATACGGCTCGATTAGTAAACAATTTGTCAATGCCTCTATGCTCTATAAACATTATATGGAAGAGCGCAAGCAACTTAGCCATGATGCCCCCTATCACCCTCCATTTTGAGTGCCTGACACCTAGAAAATTCAGAATTGTTTGAGTGACTGGCACCTCAAAATAAAACCTCAGAAGCTTATGCCTCTGAGGTTTTCATTCATTATCCGATTTTAGAACGTAAATAGGCATTGATGAATGGATCTATATCTCCGTCCATTACGGCTCCTACATTCCCTGTTTCTTCACTTGTACGATGATCTTTCACCATTGAGTATGGATGAAACACGTATGAACGAATTTGAGAGCCCCAGCCTATTTCCTTTTGCTCTCCACGAATTTCATCAAGTTGTGCTTGTTGCTTGTCAATTTCTAATTGGTATAACTTACCTTTTAACATCGTCATGGCTTTTTCACGGTTTTTAATTTGTGAACGCTCTGCTTGACATTGAACAACAGTACCTGTTGGAATATGTGTAATACGGACAGCTGAATCGGTTGTATTAATATGCTGACCACCTGCACCTGTTGCACGATACGTATCAATTTTTAAATCCTCGGTACGAATATCCACTTCAATATTGTCATCAAATTCAGGCATGACATCACATGATACGAATGATGTATGACGACGACCTGATGAATCAAACGGTGAAATACGTACTAAACGGTGTACGCCTTTTTCAGCCTGTAAGTAACCGTAAGCATTATGTCCTTTAATAGATAATGTTACCGATTTAATACCTGCTTCATCACCTGGAAGATAATCGACTGTTTCTACTTTAAAGCCACGTTTTTCAGCCCAACGCGTGTACATACGAAGCAACATTGAACCCCAGTCTTGAGATTCAGTACCACCAGCTCCAGGATGCAGCTCTAAAATCGCATTGTTATGATCGTAAGGTCCACTTAATAATAATTGCAGTTCAAAATCATTCATTTTTTGTTGGAATTCCGCTAGCTCATTGCCTAGCTCCTCCTGCAATTCTTCATCAGGCTCTTCACGTAATAACTCCAGTGTCATATCTAAGTTTTCATGTGTATCGACTAATTCTTTATATTCATTAACAATGGCCTTCAAGCCATTCCCTTCATTAATGACTACTTGTGCTCCTTGTTGATCGTCCCAGAAACCAGGCTCTAACATCATTTCATCTAATTCCTGAATACGTGCCTCCTTGTTTTCTAAGTCAAAGAGACCCCCTAAAGTCCGCCAATTTAGTGGCTGTAGTGTCTAACACATTACGTACATCTGCTAATTCAATCATTGTTAAATCCTCCGAACATTTTTAATGGATATTATAAGTAAAATCCGTATCTTTTTATTATAGCGTTTTTGAGGCGGAAAACATACTATTTTCAATATCTCCATAGGTTGCGCTTAAAAAAGAGAAAGCCTGAACAAAAAAATAGTAGTACAAACTAGCTTAGCTTGTGCTACTACTCTCTTGTGTAATTTCACTAATTTAATTTTCCAAGTAAACTTTTACGCGCTTCCGCATGAATCTTTTGATCACAATGTTCGCAAGTCAAACGTCTATTACGATTCACCTTATAAAGTTGATATTTCCTTGTTCCTTCTAAAAGCTTAAACGGTTTCTTACAACAAATACAAGTCGTTTCGTAATAAATCATCCATTTCCACCCTTTCGTATAAACAAGTATTATTCATTTGTATCCAAATGTAACCCTTGAACTAAAATAGTCCACTAGAAAATTTCCTGCAATTGTTAATAGTTGTTAGCATTTGAAACAGCATGAAGAAAAATAAAGATGCAATCTTACTTCCGAGAGTTATCATGGGGTAATTATACGTGGTTAATATCTAGCTCTCATCTTGCTTTGGTTCATCCTCCAATTTAGAATGGATAGCCATTCGTTGAAAAACTTTGACTCGATCAAATTGTACAAGTAAATGCTTTGTACGCTTTTCAAGCTTATATTTTAATAAGAACGCCCTTTGAATACGGTATTCAAATGCTTTTGGGCTAACATCCACAATAATCTCTTGGCCGTTCATAAATAGCACCTTTGTTTGCTTTTTATCAACTGCGATATAGTCGTCGATATGATGCACAGCAAACCAAATGCATTCAGGATGTAAGGGCGACTTACTAGGGAACCATAAAATATTAAAACGCTCATGGACAACAATAGGATTTTTATTCAGCTTACCTAATATCATCTTAGAGCCATCAAATGCCCCTCGTAGGCTAGATCCAAAATAACGAAGATTAAAATCCATTAATCTCGTAGGTGATAATTTAGAAATATATTGAAAGTCTCTTTCAATTACACGTGTACATAAATTTCCAAAGGCATCATACTCAGGCATATACAACATAGTTTCACTACTCATAATGTCTCCACAATTATAATGCAATGATTAATCCTCCTTAAATAGCATGTCTATTATCTGAATTAAAAAGGAATGTACATGTATTTTGTTGTAACCTATGTACTTCCTCGAGCATACCCTCGAGAGTTTTGTCTACTGAAGATCTATTCACCTCCCTTTTAGCCAAAAAAAGAAAGTTCACGTGGACTTATTGAAATCATTCAGTAATTTGCTATACTATTTACTTTCATTGTACTAAATACCTATTGTTACAATTATTGTATACCCTTAATTATCTATTGTCTATTAATTCTGACTTTTAACTCCATATTTTCTAAGAATAGATAAAAAAAGATCAACTCAACCTCCGTTGAATTGATCTTTTACTATTATTTATTGACCTGCACCATGACAGTTTTTAAATTTCTTTCCACTACCACATGGGCATAAATCATTTCGACCAATATTTTCTGCCTTACGTACAGGTTGTTTTTTCGGTGCTGGAGAACCGTCTTCTTTCGGATTCACAGCCTGACCTTTGGCAACCTCTTCACGTTCTAAGTTACTGCGAATTTCGGCTTTCATCGCATATTTCGCTACATCTTCACGAATGGAAGCGACCATATCCTCAAACATGGCAAAGCCTTCTTGTTGATATTCGCGTAATGGATCATTTTGACCATAAGCACGTAAGTGTATCCCTTGTCGTAATTGATCCATTGCGTCAATATGGTCAATCCACTTCGTATCAATCGAACGCAATAAGATAACTTTTTCAAACTCACGCATACGCTCTGGTGTAAGCTCTGCTTCTTTTTCAGCATAGCGTTGATGCACAGCGTCAGAAATAAGTGCAATAATGTCTTCAGCAGATTTACCTTGGAAATCAGCTACTTTTAATGTACCCTCTTCTAATAGATTTGCGGACACATAATCCTCAATTGCTTTTAAGTTCCAATCGTTCTGCTGCTCTCCTTGTGTATAAAGGCCAACAACATTATCAATTGATTCCTGAATCATGGACTCTACAAGTACACGCATATTTTCTGTTTCTAAAACATCATAACGTTCTTTGTAAATAATCTCACGTTGCTGACGTAAAACATCATCATATTGTAATAAACGTTTACGTGCATCGAAGTTATTCCCCTCAACACGTTTCTGCGCTGATTCTACAGCTCTTGATACTACTTTCGATTGTAATGGTTGAGAATCATCCATTCCTAGTCGCATCATCATCGACTTCATATTGTCAGAACCAAAGCGACGCATTAAATCATCTTCCAACGACAGGTAGAATTGCGTAACCCCTGGATTCCCCTGACGTCCAGAACGACCACGTAGCTGATTATCGATACGACGTGATTCGTGACGCTCTGTACCGATGACTGCTAAACCACCAATTTCTAATACACCTTCACCAGGTTTAATATCAGTACCACGACCAGCCATATTCGTTGCAATCGTAACGGCACCTTTTAAACCAGCATTGGCGATAATTTCCGCTTCGCGTTCATGGTTTTTCGCATTCAATACGTTATGTGGAATTTTATGTTTATTAAGCAACTGCGAAATAATTTCCGATGTTTCAATCGCAACTGTACCGACAAGTACAGGTTGTCCTGCCTTATGACGTTCAGCAATGTCAGCCGCCACCGCTTTATATTTCCCTTCCATCGAAGCGAAAATTAAATCTGGACGGTCATCACGCGCGATAGGCTTATTCGTTGGAATCGCAATAACACTCATATTGTAAATATTACGGAACTCTTCTTCTTCTGTTTTCGCTGTACCTGTCATACCCGCAAGTTTCTGATACATACGGAAATAGTTTTGGAATGTAATTGTAGCCATTGTCATCGATTCATTTTGAATCTCAACGCCCTCTTTAGCTTCAATTGCTTGATGGAGGCCATCCGAATAGCGACGCCCTTTCATTAAACGTCCCGTAAAGCCGTCAACAATGACAATTTCGCCATCTTGGACTACATAGTCAACATCATTATGCATACTCACATGTGCCTTTAGTGATTGGTTAATAGCATGATTTAATCGTACATGTGTTAAATCAAATAAATTGTCGATACCAAATGCTTTTTCGGCTTTTTCTACACCAGCATCCGTTAACGTAACACCTTTTGTCGACTCTTCATATGTGTAATCTGTATCTGCACTTAACATGCGGACAAATGCATTCGACTGCTTGTACAATTGTGCTGATTTCCCAGCCTGACCCGAAATAATTAATGGCGTACGTGCTTCATCAATTAAAATCGAGTCAACCTCATCGATAACAGCATAGTGTAACGGACGTTGCACACGTTCTTCTTTATAAAGCACCATATTGTCACGTAAATAGTCAAACCCTAACTCATTGTTTGTACTATACGTAATATCCGCTTCATATGCAGCGCGCTTCTCTTCTTTTGACAAACTGTTTAAATTTAAACCTACAGTAAGGCCTAAGAAATTATACAGTTGGCCCATCTCAGCAGCGTCACGACTAGCCAAGTATTCATTGACTGTTACAACATGCACGCCTTTGCCAGTAATAGCATTTAAATAAACCGCCATCGTCGCAGTTAACGTTTTACCTTCACCGGTTTTCATCTCTGAAATATTACCTTCATCAAGTGAGGCAGCACCCATGATTTGAACGCGGAAAGGATACATACCTAATACACGTTTGGAAGCCTCCCGACTCACCGCAAAAGCTTCAGCACGAATAGAATCTAATTTTTCGCCATCTGCATAACGCTTTTTAAATTCTTCTGTCTTCGCTTGTAGTTGGTCATCTGAAAGCTGTTCCATTTGAGAAGCGAATCCCTCAACTTGGTCAGCGATTTTTTCTAATTTTTTTAACTCACGTTTATTGAAATCAAATAATTTATTTAATAGGTTTGCCATGAATATTTTTCACTTCCTATACGAGTCTCAAATTTCATTTTACCATTGTGTAACAGTTTCATGCAAACAGTGTCCTTAAGCGCTAACTGAAATGGGATAAAGTAAGTTTAATTCACGAACTTTTCTACCTTTTATGTAATAAGTGTGTTATACAGATCAAAATTTTGCTAGTCGTATCGCAAGATTTAAATAATGAGCAGATGTGACACTCAAAAAAGCCTCCCGCAAAAGCGAGAGGCTTCCATCAATATATAATTTAAGTTGTTTCGATTAAGCCGTACTTGCCATCTTTACGTTTGTAAACAATGTTTGTACCATTTGATTCAGCATCAGTGAAAATATAGAAATCATGTCCTAACATATTCATCTGTAACACCGCTTCTTCTTGATCCATCGGTTTTAAATCAAATTGTTTTGTACGTACAATAGAATACTCTTCATCCTCTGTTACTGTATCAGCTACAGCTTGTGTTGTAGCAAAATAAAGTCCTGCACCTTCACGCTCACGGAATTTACGGTTTACTTTAGTTTTATGTTTGCGAATTTGTCGTTCTAATTTATCGACAATTAAATCGATCGCAGCATACATATCGTTATGACGTTCTTCTGCACGAAGTGTTAAGTTTTTCATTGGAATTGTAACTTCCACTTTTGTTTGTTTGTCATTGTAAACCTTTAAATTTACGTTAGCATTGGCGTTAACATCTTCGTTAAAATAACGTTCAACTTTTTCGATTTTATTTTCAACATACTCTCGAATAGCTGGAGTTACCTCAATATTTTCACCGCGAATGTTAAAGTTTAACATGTAAACTCCTCCTTTATAACTGCTATACTTTATATTTCTACACAAGTGTGTGAAATTCCTCTAAAATAATTCTTTTTTTCACAAGAAATTTTAAGAATTGATTTTTTTCATCTTGGCTTCGGCTGCCTCTTTTTTACGGCGGGCTTTTAGCTCATCAACAATCAAATCCTCGACAGCACCCTGATTATTGAAAAACACGCCATATTGTTTCCCATTGCCATAAGGGCGGCTCCAAATAACCTCTCCGTATACACGAATTTCTCTTGTATCCAAAACAAAACGCAAATCAAGTGGTGCAGGACGTAAACCTAAATCGACCTCGGTAAACATCTTTAATCCCCTCGGACTAATATCTAACAAATCAGCGATTGCCGTTTGTGCATGATTCACTTTGCCATTTTCATATACCGCAAAGGTCATATTAACAGGCTCGTCAAATTTAAACCGGAAGCCTTCTTGACGTTTAAATTTCATTTTCCCCACCCCAATACTTTTCAAACATATCATTAGCTTGATTATGACATGAATGAATGATTTTCATCTAGAGGGAATTAGTAACATATTTGACCATTTAATGACCTAATTTATAACTAGATGGACTATTTCCCTTGTCGAATTTTGTGTTATCGTAATTACACTATCTATTACAAAGAAAAGAGACCATCATCTAGCGATGGTCTCTAATTTTTTTATTAAACTTGTGCATTATTCCCATTACCGAATTGTTGCTGTCGATTAATGCGAATCACTTCTTTCCATGTATCACGGAATTCCGTCACAAATCCTTCAACTTCTTCAATGATACTAACATCATTTTGGATATTTGCTTCTACTAAACGACGATTCATATATTCATAAAGAGCAAACATATTATTCGACACTTCAATGTCCATATTAAGTGTTGCCATAAGCTCACTAATAATCGCTTGTGCTTTTATTAAATTTGTATTTTTGTCTTGAATATTCTTATCTTGAATCGCAAGTTTAGCTTTACTTAAGAACTTTAAACATCCATTATAAAGCATTAATGTAAGCTCTCCAGGTGAAGCAGTTGTGACACTATTTTGCTTATACGCGTTTTGTGCTGTTAAATTTGCTGCCAAGAATGGACAACTCCTTTTAGATGTTACTTATTTACTATTTTAAACCATTCAACGAAGAAAAGCTAATGGTGAAATTAATTTTTCTTGTCGTAATACATCCCGTCCATAACACGGACATTGCCATATGGATTGAAGTATTGCGCTTCACTTTTTTTCGTTTTTTGAAGGTTTGCCATATCCTGCTTTACTGCGCTCATTACAGCAGCCAATCGTTCTTTAATACCATTATCTAATTCAAGCAAAGTACGATGAACACGATCTTGTTCATCAAAATGAAAACCTTCTTGTTTTAAATCATTGATAATTATTCCACGCTTGTCCAACATATTATTAATCTTATCTACATAGTCATCACGATCTTCGCCATTAGGGATATCACCTAATAATTTATATAGATTCGCAGATGCCTGCAATAGTTGATTTGTTAGTTGCATAAACTTCTCCTACCTTGCTTAATTAAAAACTTGATCATCCTTGCGCGAACATGCTTGATTGAGAATTCGCTTTATTAATCGCTTGTTCCATTGCAGTAAATTGCTTCCAATAACGCGACTCGATATCTTCAAGTTTTCGCTTCCAAGTACTAATTCGACTTTCTGTATCTACCAAGTTTTTCCCGATAGCATATTGCGCGTCAGTCATTGTAGAGCGACCAGCTTTTTTCTCAATAGTAATTTCAAATGATTTCATAGATTCACGTAATTTATCGATATAACCACGTGTATCGACCGTTTTACCACCTACTATATCTTCTTTTTTACCTTCACTATTTTTAAACAATTTTTCAACTGCATCTGGATCTTCTTCTAAAACTTTGCGCAATTTCGTTTCATCGATTTGCAATGAACCGCCATCATTATAGTTTTTAGATGTAGTTATTCCAATACTAAATAACGTATTATATTTAGAATCGATAGCAGGATTAGATTGATACACTAATGAACGCATGTTAGATAGTCCTTCACGGATAAGCGTATCTCCTCGAAGTAAGCCACTCTTAGCTTTTTCTTCCCAAAGTTTAATTTCATTTTCGGACATATTTTCTTTTTGCTCGCTAGTTAATGGCTTATAATCACGGTATTTTGTTTCTTTCGTTTGATCATTTAAATCTTTTATAAAGCCATTATAAGTAGTGACAAATTCTTTAATTTTAGTCATAATATCGTCAACATTTGTTGTTGAAGTCATTGTCACCGCTTGCGCTTTTGGTGCGGCATTGACCTTTGTGTCGTCTACACTACCATCAGGGTTTAAAATACCAGCTGCATTAGCATCTGCTTTTGCTGCAGTTTGCGTACTCGTAGCCTCATTTAAACGTGTAACCGCTGCTTTTTCATCAGCATCTGCAGTTAAGTAATCTTTACGCAAAATATTTTGTTCCGCTAGTGCATTAAATTCAGCCTTTTTCTGCGGTGTTAAATTATTCCAAACTTCTTTTTGTTTATCAGTTAAATCTTCAACTCTTTTAGAACCATCTTGCAAACCTTTAATTAAAGTATCGCCAAATTGGCTATACTTTTGTTTTAAATCATCTGCTTGCGCTTTTTCAGAATATGTTTTTAGTGTCGCAGAATCTGTTGCAATTAAATTAGTTAAATCATCTTTGCTTAAAGATTTTAATACATCTTTTACTTCTTGTGTAAATTCCGTATTATCGTCTATATCTTTACGAATTTTATCAATTGAATCATTGCTGTTATACGAGAAGCGTTTTAGTGCATCAATAGCATTTTGATCAAAATCTTTTAATTTTGTACCATACTGTTCGTATTCAGCTTGCGTTTTAAAAGCGTTTAATTGCGTTGTATCAAGTGAAGATAAAGCTTGCAATTCGCTATCTGTTAAAGATTGGAATTTCTCGATTTTCTCTAGACTTAGGCCACTTTCATCAATTGCCTTCCTAATTTGCTCGACTGATTGACCTGCAGATAATTTATCATTGATGAAACTAGCTTCATCATCTGCTAAGCCTTTCCAAAAAGCGTTTCCTAGTTTATTGTATTGCACTTGTTGTGACAAAGATAATGTATTACCAAAAGCGGTTGTATAAGCCGTATCATGGTTCGCTGTGTAACTATTGATATCACTAGCACCATAAGCATTTTGCTTAGTTATAAGATTTGCTTGTTTAGTTGCTAAATTGTCAGTAGCATTTTTAAATTCTTCAACAGCGGCTTTATATTTATCTGAAATTGTTTGAAGACCATTGAATGTATCTTTTAACGTTACATTATAGCCTGAAATCAAAAACGTATTTGTTGTACGTTCTGTTGCTATGCCATTAACAGTGAAAATAGCATTTTTTCCTTCTGTATTTTGAACTTTACTAGGGTCGGCAAATCCTAACTTATTGAAAATATCTACTCCGCCTGTAACTTTGATTTCCTCATCACCTTTAACATCACCAGTGTTTTTGGCAGTAAAGGAGAATCGACCATTTTCAAATACAGCGTCAATCCCTGCATTACTAGAATTCACCTTGCTAATAAACTGATTGACAGTCATATCAGAAGTAATTTCAATTTTTGTTGCCTCACTTGCTAATTGACCGTTCTTTTGAATAGCTTTAAACTCAATAGTCCCTGTTGCCCCTAAATCAGCCATTTTCGTAGAACCTACAGCATTTACTTGCTCCCCTACTTTACGAGCCGCAGTAGCTAATTGTGAAACACCCTCAATTGAAAGTGAGCCAGCAGCACTGCCTGTTGCAGTAGCAGATACTAAATTAGAATTTGAACTTGCCGCAGTTTTAGAAATAAGACTCTTTAATACTAGATTATCTGAAATATACGTATCGAATGTTTTAAGCTTTGTATTCACACCGCGATATGCATCACGTTGCCATTCATAAGTTTGTTTCTTTTGATATAATTTGTTTAATGGTGCTCTTTCCGCATTCATTAATTTTTTTACAATTGAATCTATATCCATTCCTGATGCTAATCCACCGATTCGATTTACCATTTTAATTTCCTCCTAAATATGCTTATATTTTTTCGTCTACAATCATTCCTAATAACTTTTGCATCTCATAAAAAGCATCCAAAAGTTTTTTGGGAGGGATTTCCTTTACAACTTTTTCTGTTTTAGTATCCACAACTTGTACAAAGTAACGATCTAACCCGTCGTGTAAAACAAATTTAGAAGCATTATGATTGATTTGTAAAAATTCATTTACAGTATCTACGGCATGTTGCAGCTTCTCTTTAGATATTTCTTGTACGTCAGCAGTAGGTAGATTTTCTCCTTGTGATTGCGTTACTAATTGAGCTTTACTAGTAGTCATCGTAGTTTCCTCTATAACTGCTTGCTTCGCAACTGTAGATGACGCTGCAGTTCCTACATCTGTAGATTGTCCTTGAGCTGCAATACGCATAATATGTAACCTCCTAAACTTTTCTTATTCTTATATTTAATATCGGAAGTTTTTAGGAATGTTTCACCTTTTACTAATTTTGATGATATTTTTACAAGAAAAAAGCCTCGAGTTCAGATTTTGTCTGAATCAGAAGCTTTTAAAAATTTTTAATCTTTGTTATCTGTAAGCTAAAAAAGAAGCAATTAGTTTTTATTCCTCTAATATTTTTCTACTTTTTATTACCACGTGTACCTCTGAAAAAAATCAGATTTATTTAAAGATAGTTGTATTTCATCTATACTACGCAAATAATTCTACTAAGCCCTTACTTACATTCTTTTCTTCCAAAGTAATTAATGCCTTTCTATATAAATCTATAGCACCAGCACCAAATCTATATTTTCCTTTTATGAAAAAATTTAACTTATTACAAAAATATTCTATAGATTTATTGTTATACAAAATGGGTGTGCACCAGCTTAATGGCGGTTAAAAATATTATCTTTAATAATTTCAAAAAAACCACAGAAAATGAAAAAAGGGAACAGAAATATAATAGTAAATATATGGATTTTCTGATTTAACTTTCAAAATTTCTCGATGGATAGTTAAATACTCTAAAACACCAATTATTGAAACCATTTTAGCTTTTGTATTTTTATCACTAACCACTAAATCGATTATTCCTACTTCTATAATAATTCCACTTGGTTTGAGGAACATCACAACCCCTACTATTCTTATAAATATAGCAGCGCTTTTATAAAGTAACCTAAACCTGCACCAATATCAATAACTTTATCAGATTCTATATCAGAATCATTTTTTAAACACTCTGACAAAAATTGGCCTTAGGATTATAAATTTTTTCTATTCGAGTGTTCCATGCTATTAATGACTCAGCAGAATAATAACTAGAATAATCAGTCACCATATCAAAGTTCTCTGTATCTTTAATGTCAGCATTAAGATCATTATAAAACTTTTCTCATTATTTATTAATTACTTATCACAATTTTTATATTTTTCACGTTTTGGTTGAGCCAATGCTATTGAAGCTATGGAAATCGAGAATTTTAGTATCTAATATATCTCCTAAGCTTTTTCCATTTTCCAAATATTAATTTAACCCTATTTTACCATAATATACTGAATCTACCCACTTACCTTCCGTCCAATGCGTATCTTTAAATCGACCTTCTTGAGTAAATTCAAGCTCTTTAAAAAATTTTATCTTTGCTTCATCAATAGAATAAATTTCTGCCCATAGTCTATGTAGATTCAGCTCTTCAAATCCATACTTCTCCATTAATTGTGCAGCTTCGATTGCAAATGAAGCGTCAATATAAAGATTATTCTTACCTATATAAATACTAAAATCTGCATTTCGATTAACCCAATCAATATAACAAAGACCACATGCACCAATTAACTTTTCTGTTGCTAGCTCAACAATAGCAAACATTATCGTATTCGGATCATTTATTACATATTTTTCAAACCACAGTAACTGGTTTTCACTATTTAGTTCACGATACTCTCGAAAAAAACGTCGAAACTCAGGATTATTACGCCATTGAAGTAGTTGAGTTAAATCTGTTTTCTCAATCGCACGCAATCCTACTAAATTACCTTTCAACATTCATATCACCTCGGTAAATTGGCTGTCCCGCAAGTTTATTAACCTTTAATCTCTTACCAACTACTAGGCTTTTTTCATATGGAAAATAAATATTATCAGGAGCTGGTCGTAAAAATTCAAGATCTTCAGCACAAATAATATCGCCAAGTTTTTTTTCTTTATTTAAATAGATTCCTCTACGTTGAACTATCTCTGTTTCTTGCTCATTGTTCTCAATGATTTTTACTCCATTACCTAATGAGCTCTCAAGTTCTCTTGCGTTTTTGATCATATCTCTCCAAGTATAAGGGTTCATAGAAAATGGGTGATCTGGCCCTTTTCTATTGTTATCATCGGTAAAATGTTTTTCAATGACCCTTGCACCTAGGGTTATAGCACCCAGCACAGTTGCATGTCCTGGTGTATGATCAGACAATCCTAAAATCATATTAGGATACATTGTATTATATGTTTTTAAAACATTTAAATTTATGTATTTAAAGTTTTCAATATTCCCTGTGTAATTAGTATTACATTGCATTAATATGACCTTATCATTGTATTTTATAATTTCTTCTACTGCACGCTGTACATCAGTAAAATTAGACGCCCCTGTTGCAAGAAGAGTAGGTTTATTTTTCTTGGCTATATGTTGAATAAAGTCTATCCATGTAATATCACCAGAGCCAATTTTATATACATCTACCAAAGAATCAATTTCTTCTACTGCTTCAATATCATACGGTGTTGTAAAAAAATCAATTCCTGCTAAATCTGCTTCTTTTTTTAATTCATAATTCCAATCACGCTTTAACTCATAGTCTTTAAAAACTTCAAAAACGCTTTTTTCCCAATTGGCTTGATGGCTTGACTGCTTTAAATGCTGAAAACCGTAATCACTGACAATTTTTTCAGCTTTAAAATGCTGAAATTTTACAGCGTCAGCTCCAGCTTCTTTACAAAGCCAAATTAGCTCCTTAGCTCTTCCCAAATCTGCATCATGGTTGGATGCGATATCTGCTATAAAATAAGTCGGATTATTTATGGAGATAGACTTACCGCAAATTGTTATTTCACTTAGGTAATTCATACAAAACACCTTCTTTATATCTTTTTACAACCCAATCTACTACTTCTTTTGATGTTGGTATTTTATCTTTCCCTATCAAATTAGCTAACTTTTGTATATCTAAGCCCAATGAGTCAGCTCTTTTCACTTCCTGCCTTAAATTTTGGAGCGTGTCTTCATATACTAAATGCTTTTTTCCTAACTTTTCTGCAATTTCAGTAATAAATTCATATTTTGAAACTACATCTGAAGCACCTATATTAACTACACCAGTTACTTGTTTTAGAATTAACTCATACAAAATTTCAGAAAAACGCTCCACATCAATACTCGACGTATAAAAATCTGTAAATGCATGTATCTTTTTATTTTCTTCTAATGAATTTAATATCCATTCAATAAAAGTTGGTTTTCCTTCTTGTCCTTTAAAACCTACTATATTAGTCCTAACTATTAATGTCTTCTCATATAAATTTGTCAAAACTTCCCCAATATATTTCGTACGAGCATATTCATTCAACAATTGAATACTATCATCTTCATTATGAACATTATTATTGTCACCTAAATAATAATGATCGGTTGAAATTTGTATATAATAGAGATTTAATTTATCACACATAGCTGCTAATATCGCTGGAAGTCTACTGTTAATTAAATAAGCTTGTTCAGGATTGTTTTCACACTCCAGTAAATTTATAATAGCAGTTGTATTAATAACTACATCCGGTTGCTCTTTAAGAATGAAAGTTGTTAATCTCTCTAAATCTTCAAGTAAATCGACTTGAAGATCAGCCTTTGCTCTAGCAGCTGTTACTACCTTCTGGTTCTTTTTATTTAGCACTTGAACTAACATTTTACCAAGCATTCCATTTGAACCTATTATTAAATATTTCAATGCTACTCACCTAATTTTTTTTGCTCAATATGTTCATTTATTTTTATAAGCGCTGGTTCTTTTGTTAATTTTTCTAATAGAATATCTAAATCAAAATCCGGATTTTTTGGATACAAATCATTAAGTAGAATTGATATTAATTCTAGGTCTTCAGGAGTATCCACAGTGAGACGTAGATTACTATGGTCTTCACTCTCTAGAGTATATTGACCAATATTAAATTTAGTTGAGTTTAAATAAAAATAAGGAGTTACATGCTCTCGTTCATACTCCAAACTAGCATTCATAAATGCTTCAGTTAATATCTCCATTGAAAAAACTTCAGTATCCATACCTCTAGGGAATGTTCTCAATTGAGTATTTGATACATAATCATACTCATTATCTAAATACATTTGGATAATATTATTAATAATTACGGGGTCTATTAAAGGACAATCAGATGTTATTCTCACTACTACATCAGCTTCATATTTCAGGGCAGCGTGATAATAACGTGCTAATACATCACTCTCTGAACCAATAAAATAATCAATGCCTAACTCATTACATAAATTCACAATTCCTTCATTTCCATAAGGCGTAGTTGCTATTACCAATTGATCAATTAAAGAGGCTTTTTCCATCCTTTCTATTTGATAGGCTAAAAGAGGCTTTCCATTTACTTCTTTTAACACCTTACCTGGTAATCTTGTAGAACCCATTCTTGCTTGTACAATAGCTACTATTCTCACTACCATCAACTCTTTTATAAATTTTTTTAAATTAATTGTCTTAGCTGCTCAACTGTTAACCACTCTGTATTATTATCACTCGTATAAGCAAATCCATCAGGCAATGCTTTACCTGCATTTAATTGCTCTTGAGCAAACCAACCAAGCTCCGGTTGGATAACATAAAAATTATCAAATTCTAATGTATGACGAGCATCATCTTCCATAATCATCGCTTCATGTAATTTCTCACCTGGACGAATTCCGATTATTTCTATTTCGCATTCAGGTGCAACCGCTTTTGCTAAATCTGTTACCTTCATGCTCGGAATCTTTGGTACAAAAATTTCTCCACCGTTCATCCGTTCTAAATTATCTATTACAAATTGTACTCCCTGATCTAGAGTTATCCAAAAACGTGTCATACGCTCATCTGTAATTGGTAATTTACCTGTGTCTTTAATCTTTTTAAAAAAAGGTACTACACTACCACGACTTCCTACTACGTTACCATAGCGTACAACAGCAAATCGAGTTTTCTTTTCTCCTACATAAGCGTTAGCCGCAACAAATAATTTATCTGATGCAAGTTTTGTTGCACCGTATAAATTTACAGGAGAGCAGGCTTTATCAGTAGATAATGCAATGACCTTTTTTACGCCTCGATCTATTGCTGCTTCGATAATGTTTTGTGCACCATGAATGTTCGTTTTAACCGCTTCAAACGGGTTATATTCACATGCATCTACATGCTTCATGGCCGCTGCGTGAATGACAATATCCACACCATCAAATGCACGATATAAACGGTCTTTATCGCGCACATCACCAATAAAGAATCGAATACGTTCATCTTGTAATTCTTGTTTCATTTCATATTGTTTCAGTTCATCGCGACTGAAAACTATGATTTTTTTCACACCTAGTGTAAGTGCTTTTCTAATGAATTTTTTACCAAAAGAGCCTGTACCACCTGTTACTAATACCACTTTATCTGTTAAAACACTCATTGTATTTCCCCTTATCTATGTATCATATAGATATTATATCGGATAATTTTAACGTATTTCTACATTTGAATAATAAATATATTATTTAATGTATTATCGCTTCTTTTTTTATTAATTTAGCTTTCAACCTCCGCAACCATTTTTCTACCAATGTTTTAATTTTTAAAGAAAATAAAAAACACTTTTTGATTTAAAATATACATTCAAAAAGTGCCCTTTAATTTAACTATCAGCTAATACCTATTATTTTCAAGCTTCTATTTGCTCAAAATATGGCAAGACTTCATATTCAAAAATATCAGCTACAAGGACAAAATCCTGTTTTTCTAAACCTTCATTGATAAGATTTAAATATTCTTCCAATTGATGTTTATCTAAATTCGTATTGACCCCTTGGTCAGTTAAAATTTCTTCCATTTGTTTAATCCACGTAATACCTTCTGAGAAATTCAGGATTTCATTTAATGCCATGGGAATTTTATCAGTTCTCAAATTATCTGCAATATATTGTATTCCTGCTGGTATTTTTGCTACATATTTAAAATATTCATCTACAATCTCTGTTTTATCCATGTTAACACCCTCCGAATTCATCTAATGCAACTCTAGTAAATTTTAAAGATTTTTCAGTTGCCTCTAACATATTTTCATAAAGATACATATTTTGTTTATGTATTTGTTTGAAATTATCTATTCTCTCACTTTGTTTTTTATCCGTAGTCATTCGCATTACATCCATAGTAATTGGATCAACAATTCTTTCCATTATAACTTGTGGATAATATTCCTTCAATTTTGAATCTATTTTATCTAATTTTTTTAAAGTACTAGTTGTAAAGACAGTATTATTTCTCTCTTCTTTTAAAAGATGAATTGCATCCACTAGTAATTTCTTGATTTTTAAATAGACTTGTATTTCTTGATTCATAAATTCTTTATAGTTTACTTCGTTATCATTTATATATTTTTGCAACTCTAACTTAGTAATTTTATTTTTAGGATTAATATAACTTTCACAAAATGCTACGAAATCTATTTGTGGCATACCATTAATCTTTACACCACCTTCAGTACAATTATAGATTTTATGATGATGCTGTAAGTTTTGATATAATTTTTCTAAACTTTTTCTCATACTATTAAACTGGTGATTCGTCTTTACAGTTTCTCCATAGTACCCTTCCACTTCAAATGTCATATCTTTTTTAAAAAAATCATCTGTTAACTCACTGTAATGGTTATTATTTTCCGCATGGGATTTATTGTTCGTATATGCAAGATCTTGTCCAATGATTGCTATAGGTCCCGTACTAATTTTACTTGCAACTTCTAATGCAGTAATAGCAACTGTACCACCAGTTGATAGCATTGGTAAATCTTTACCTAGACCTTCTTTAATACGTTTTTGAATACTATCTTCTCCATAAAAACAAAAGCTATAGCGGTTTCCTTTAAAACTTCTTTCTATTTTCCACGCATTCCCTAATCCGTAAATTAAATCAAAATCATAACATTTAATGTTTTTAAAGTGTAAATAGTTACTTTCTCCACCATCCATTGTTACTACATAGTCAGGAATAATGCCTGCAGCCAATAAAGAATTAATTGTAGAACCAGCACATATTATCAAACATTTATCTTTAATCTTTTTTAACAATGGTAATTGTTTTGTTAAGGATGGTCCACCTGAAGCTAAGATTACTGGGCAATCATATTTATTGTAAAGTACTTTTAAACTTTGATCTTTATGAACATAGTATAAATTCATTATGTAATTTTCCTGCCATAAATCACCAAAGAATCTTATTGTGTTTTCATTTACAATATCCTCAATTTGAATATGGCGAATATAATCAAGAAATTCTTTATATTCTCTTTCAAAAATTTTATCGTAATTAGGTGAAATTAGTATATTGACCTTACGATTAAATTCAGCAATATAATCTTCTGAACGTTTACAAAAATCTTGCAAATCAGTAAAAATGTCTTCAATTGAATCCTTATTCTCAAAATTTAAACTAGTAAATAAAGGATCATATACTAATATATCAGTATTACCATACTTTTTTGTAATAGCATTAGCTATATACCCTAGACCATAACCAAAGAGTATATTTAAATACCCTTCTTTGTAGTTACTATTTATGTATTTTTCAGCTTCTGCTTCTGGATTGTAATTACTATGTAAATAGTACCCGTTAACTTTTGCATTTGGCTTTTCGTTTTTTGTTTGTAAATAAATTATTTCTAAATCTTCCATAAGATCCTCCTTGCTTCTCATAGTGAGGCCTCTCCCTGTAAGAAGAGTTTATTAAATATCTACTCTTTGTTTATATCGGTGTAAATAAGGATTTTTAAAATTATTATCAAAAAAAGCTTGAACGAAATTTCGTTCAAGCTTTTAATATTTCATGCTAACTAGTCAATTATTGTAATAATTGAAGAACACCTTGTGGTTGTTGGTTAGCTTGAGCTAACATTGATTGAGCAGCTTGCATTAAGATATTGTTCTTAGTGAAGCCCATCATTTCTTTCGCCATGTCAGTGTCACGGATACGTGATTCAGCAGCTGTTAAGTTTTCAGAAGTTGCACCTAAGTTATTGATAGTGTGCTCTAAACGGTTTTGAACAGCACCTAAATCAGAACGTTGTGAAGAAACTGCTTCTAAAGCGTCGTTGAAGTTTTTGATAGCTTTGTCAGCTTTAGTTTGAGTATCAATTGAACCAGTAATTTTCAATCCAGCTGTATCCATAGTAGTGATTTTTAATGTAATTGCTTGTCCATCATTAGCACCGATATGGAATTTTTTGCCAGAAAAAGTACCATCTAATAAGTTTTGAGTATTGAACTCTGTATTTTTAGCGATACGGTCGATTTCTGATTTTAATGCTGTTACTTCTTTGTTAAGTGCTGTACGGTCTGCTGATACGTTTGTATCGTTTGCAGATTGTACTGCTAATTCACGCATACGTTGTAGAATTGCGTGAGTTTCGTTAAGAGCACCCTCAGCAGTTTGGATTAAAGAGATTGAGTCTTGAGCGTTTTTAGTTGCCATGTCAAGACCACGGATTTGTCCGCGCATTTTTTCAGAGATAGCTAAACCAGCAGCGTCATCGCCAGCACGGTTTACTTTGTAACCTGAAGATAATTTCTCAAGGTTTTTAGAAGCTTGTGTGTTGTTGAAAGTAAGGTTACGGTGTGTGTTTAAAGCTGAAATGTTGTGTTGAATTCTCATTTGGAATTCCTCCTTGAATGTTTGTTTTTGTTATTCCACATCCGTGTGGAATATTGTCGGTTTAGGTTGTATGTATGTACTTCCCTTACCCTACAATCTATATATCGTTAGTAGTTGGAAAAGTTTAATAGTTTTTTAAAAGTTTTTTTATTTTTTTATGTAATAGATTCATAGTACTAATTTATTTTTTCTTTAGTTGCTCTAAAAAGTTGGAAGATGAAGCAAGTGCTTCTTTATTTTGCGCTTGAATTGCTTGAAAAACTTCTGAACGATGTACTTTTACTGTTTTGGGCGCAACTATACCAAGTTTAATTTGGTCACCTTCAACTGCTAATATTTTTATTTCGATTTGATCGCCTATCATGATAGATTCATCTTTTTTTCGTGAAAGGACTAGCATTATTTCGCACTTCCTTCCAATGGCTGCATCGGAAAGCGTAATGGATAGATTTTGTTGTCTTGAAGAACGATTTGTTTCCCACATTTCTTTTCTATATTTAAAATAACGGGTGCTAGCAAGTTAATAGTAGAATCTTTAAATGTGTCCTTCATTGTGACAATGGCATATGGAAGAACATCTTCTTCTTTTTCAATTTGTAATTGCGCACGATCCTCATCGCTAATTTCAAAGCTATAATCTGGTTTAAATGCAAAAGGATAGGCTACAACAAAACCGATTTCTTTATGCACAACAGATTGTAGTAATGCGAGGGGAAGGTCTGCATCGATTGGCAACAAAACGAATTCTCTTTCTTCCTCTAAGCCTAATAAGCCATGTTCAAACGTCAAAATATCTTGATTAGCAATTTCCACTTCACCTAAAAATTTTGTAGCAATTTTCATATTTTCCGTGCACTCCTTTAAATGATGACATCAATGTCAACATCTGGTCTTTGTATCATTGTACCAGTTACTTTCCCTGGTGTGTATTCATGGATTGGTTTGTTCACTTGCGCGTCAATAATTGGTTCTCTACGTTGAATATTGACGTCAGTTGTACCAGGCGTGTAGTCAATTTTAACAGAGCCGACAGAAGGTACAAATTTTATATTAAATTGCACCCGGTGTGGTCCGTGATTTTGTTTAGCGATATTTTGGATGGTTGCTCTCCCTTGATCTTTGCCAGCATTCTCCATCATTTGTCGCCCTTCCCTAGCTCTGCGTGCCATCCCCTTCAATGCTTCTTGTTTGCCCTTTTGAGCATAATTGGCACTTGATTCTAATGGTCCAATTAACCCTAAATCTCGTCTCGCTTGAGATGAATCAATTTTCAATACACTGCGTGTTGTATGAATCTCAAGTGTTGCGGCAGGCTGTTCAATTTGCTGTGTAGCTCTTGGCTGTTTAATATATTGCTGTGGTCTAGCAATATTAAGATCAATTTGTGCGTCGGTTGTACGTATTTGGATTTGTGGGAGTTTCATCTATACCTCTCCTTTCAAGAAAAGCGTCTGAACAAAATGTTCAAACGCTTAGATTTTATAGCAGAAAACTAGTGTTAATATATATTATCTAATAAAATCGACTAAAGTTTGCTGAATTATTTTAGAGCCCACAGACAATGATGCCTGATGAATTGCTTCTGATGTTACCATTTGTGTTATAGCTTTTGCATAATCGACATCTTCGTTATTCGATAATTGCTTCGTCACGCTAATTTCACGAATTGATAAGCGATTTTCCATTAATTCCACGCGATTTTGGCGCGCTCCCACATCGGCTTGAGCTTCCAGTATTTTATTATGCATGTTTGTAATATCATCTGATGTACTTGTAGTTGAAACGCCACCTAATGTAGAGCTGATTTCTTCTCCTGTAGCAAGTGGAACTCTATTCGGGTCTAACAGCCCAACAATTTTACTCATCATATCATCAACATTTTTAAATAAATCTTTTCCTACAGTATTTACGTTCATTTGAATGCCATCATATACTTCAATTTTTACATCTTCGGTATTGATATTCGCTGTGTTAATTGCCCCATTTAAAAATAGCGGTTGTCCTGTCTTTGTACCGCTGAATATATAACGGTCTCCTACTTTTGTGTTGGCTATATCTTGAATTTGTTTTTGAATTTGATCCATTTCAGATTTAATCTTCGCTCGATCATCTGGTGTATTTGTATCGTTTGCTGCTTGAATAACAAGCTCACGTACTCGCTTCATTTGTTCGCCTACTTGATTTAATGACTCATCAGATGTATCTAGCCAGTTATTCACTTCATTCATGTTTCGTGAATATTGTTCAACTTGTCCTAAATCACGTCGATAGCCCATACCTTTTACTGCCACTACTGGGTCATCTGAAGGTCTTGTAATTTTAGAACCTGAATTTATTTGATTTTGTAGCTTCGACAGTTTCCCGTAGTTATTATTTAAGTTCAGAAGCATGTTATTCGATAACATAGATTGTGTTACGCGCATGTTTGTAAAAGCTCCTTCCTTTTTGTCAAACTAGATTCGTTTAGATTCCTACCCGGCCCATGCCGTTAATAATTTTGTCTAATGTTTCATCGATTACGGTAATCATTCGAGCATTGGCGTTATACGCTTGTTGGAATGTAATCATATTGGTCATTTCTTCATCCAACGATACGGAAGTAATTGCTGCACGATTATTGCCAAGTGTCACAAGCAATGTTTCAGAAGTTCCGTTTAAACGTGCCGCTTCTTCTCCATCAACACCTAGTTTCCCAATAATTCCTTGATAGAATGAGTTAAATGTTGCGCCATCTAAATTCGCTTGAACCTTTGACTGGATATTCGACAGTTCAAGTGCCCATTTACCGTTCCCTTCTTCATTTGCCCCTGAAGAAGCTGCCAATTTTGATGAATCTTTTATAAGTGCATCATTTACTTTAATATTGCCTGCTGACAATGGTTTTGTATTATCAATCGGTTCAAAGAAATCGAGTGTGCTTTGAGCACCAGTGAAATCAAATCCTTGCTTATGCATTGCATTAAAGACATTGGCAAATTCCGAAGCCAATTTGTCAATGTTAACCATCGTTTCAGGATAATAGCCTTTCGGACCTGTTGCACTTTCATAACCATATGAATCAATTACAGATAGTAATTTACCTTTGCCAGGCTCTAACTGGTCATATGTAATCGTTCCTGAATCTGCTGTACCTGTGCCGTTTACTTTAATGTTTGTAAAAAGATTCGCTAAATTTGTACCATCAATTTGTGTAGTGCCACTGTTGACTTCAATATTAGCAGCATCTTTACCATTAACTAATTTTATTTCTGTATTTGTGCCATATGGCTTGAATGTAATCGTCACACTACCTTCGGCTACACTAGAAGCAAGCCCTCCTGAAGGAACACGTTCAACTGAAACTGGGATATAACTATTTAATTCATCGATTAACACATCGCGTGCATCATATAAATCATTCGGTACATGACCATTTGGTTCAACCTCTTGCACTTGCTTATTAATGGAAGCAATTTGCTTTAGTAATGAGTTGATGCGATTTGTCGACACACTAATTTCGTTACCTATGTTGCCTTGAATCGTCTTTAGTTGCGTATCCATATAGTTAAAGGATTGAGCTAAGTGATTGGCACGCTCAATTGCCACTTTACGTGATGCCGCGTTTTCTGGAGCCGTACTTACATCTTGTAGACCTTTCCAAAACTGTTCCAATGCTGCGTTTAAACCAAATTTAGATGGTTCATCCATAATATCTTCCATTTGAGAAATAGCATTCGAACGTGATTCCCAGTAACCTAATTTATTCGTTTCTTGACGGAATTGTCGATCGATAAACTCATCGCGAATGCGTTGAATGGAGCCAGTTTCTACCCCTGTTCCCATATGACCAGGGTAATTTGGTGTATTTAAACCTGCTGTTGGAAATCCTGGTGTAGCTTGCATGTTTACTCGTTGACGTGAGTAGCCAAGTGTATTGGCGTTCGAAATATTATGACCTGTTGTATATAGAGCTGATTGCTGTGTAAATAAACCGCTTCTACTTGTTTCTAAGCCCATAAATGTTGAGCGCATTCTTGTTCCTCCCTTAAATAACGTTTTAATAAAATTATGCTTGAGAATCGAAGTACGATTTTTTTGCCATTGTATTCGTACCGCGCACTTCACGCCCCGAATAATTCATTTGCTCAGGACGCGGACGTAACGCATCTAATGTCAGATTGACGAATTGCAATGATTGAAATACTAATTTTTGATTGAGTTCATTTTGTTTGCGTAAATCATTAATAATTGACATGAGTCGATCGCGAACAGCTGATAGTGTGTCTTTTTCATCATCTTGTTCAGCAGCTTCGATGACATCAGCGACAGTCATTTTGTCAGTGGACGCAACTCCTTTTGCTCCCAGGTATTGTGTTACCTGTATCTGACGCTGTTGCTCGAGCTTATCGATAGCCGCTACATGCGCCTGCTCATCCTTGAGCATTTGGTCAAGTGCTTTCATATCGCCAGTTTTTATGATTTCTGTTTTTTTATAGGCTAGTTCGAGCAAGCTTTTATGCATTCTTTCTAGCTTTGTTAATGTAGAACAAATCGTCTCTACAGACATTTTGCTAAACACCCTTTCTGTTATTTCCTAGAAACGATAGTATTTCAGCATATCTTCAGCAACTTTACGAGCATTGACCTTATATTCTCCAGAATCAATATCTGCCTTTAACTGTTGCACACGCTCTGCACGTTCTGCACTGTAAGTAGTAACACCTTGCATGTTCTGAGCGGCTTTTGAAATTTCAATTTTATCAGCAAATGACGCTTTATTTGTGTCAGATTTCACATTGCGTACTTGATTTTTATAGGCATTTACTGCATTAACACCATAAGATGTGATTTTCATGTTCATCCCCCTATCTTAAAAGCTTATCTTACTATTATTTCGGATTGTCTCCAACAATGTTAAGTTTTCAAATATAAAAAAGTGTGCTAATTTTGTTTAAAATTAACACACTTTCGCTTATCAACCATCTTGCAAGGTGCATAATTTACCTTCGATGCATTTTTTACGAAAATTGGCAGGATGTCAACATTATTTTTTGCGTTCAGCATGATAAGTTACTTTATCACGTTGTTCCACGCTATCACGAAACTCCTTCGCTGCCTCAAATGTGCGAAGTTCAGCCTTTAATTCATCTTGGCATTTTGTACATAATTTTCCTGTTGTCGTTAAATGGCCGCAGTTATCACATGGATAACCTAAGTTTGGGAACATTGCAGGCTGTAAACGACCTTTGCGCACCCATTTATATAATAAATCTTCTTCAGCACCAGTTGCCTCAACAATTCGTTCTACTGTCGCAGCGCGATTTTCACGCTTGCGTAAAAAACGATAAACAATTTGATATAATTCCTCTTCAGATTGTGCACATTTATGACATACTTCTCTGACCCCTGTATAATTAAAAAACTCATTACACTTTGGACAATTTCGAACCTCAGCCATTTTTTCTTCCTCCTCTTGCCATGATCACTATCTAATTGTACGAATCCTAAATTCGTAATCTATTATACATGATGTGTTAGCATTTTCATCCATTAATTAAAGTGAAGGTTCGAACATTTCGGGCCCCCGCTTCTAGTAAAACTTGTTTGGCATGCCGTAGTGTTGTCCCTGTAGTTTTAATATCGTCAAAAAGAAGGTAATCTTTATGCATAACTTGGGCTTCTGGTATTAGACGAAAAAGCGGAGCTGATTGTATACGCTGCTCTCTATTTTTTGAACTTTGTGTTTCTACTGTTACTTTTTCTAGAAGTTGAGTAAATGAGGTATTAGCTGCTTTTAAGAGCTCCTCCGTATGGGAGAAGGTACGCTCCTTTTGCTTCATAGAATGCATAGGAATCGGTATAATTATCGCCTTTTCCTGTTTGAATCGTGCATATAACTCCTGGCGAAATACTTTAGCAAGTGCAACATCTTGTAGAAATTTATATTGATGTAAATATACTTTCATTGCATCATTATATTGATAAAGTGCCGTTGCTGAAGTGGAACGTACAAATTGCCCTTTACACTTTTCACAAATACATGGTGGAAAGCATCTTAATAAAAGCGTTTGCCAAGAAGGCACAAAATGCAATGGCTGTGCACATAATAAACAAAACTTATCTATTTTATTCATTGTTTGAACCCTCTTTATTGTTAGCTAAAATCTTCTGTCGAGCTTCATCCATTGCCAAAGTCACTCCATGATGAAATAAAACAACTTCCCCATTCGTATAAGAAGCATGTCTTCCTACACGTCCCGCAATTTGAATAAGTGCGCTCGCTGTAAAGATTGTAGACTCTGCCCCAACAACAGCAACTTGTACATTTTTTATCGTAATACCTCGTTCTAAAATGGTTGTCGTTAGTAATCCAGGAATTTTTTCATCGCGTAACTGTAGTACTTTTTGTTTCCTCTCTGGATCTTTAGCATGTACTGCTAATATATTTGCATGTATCCTCTGAAACAATGGTATTGCCAGATTTAGCAGTTCTACTGTCGGGAAAAATATAAGAAATGGCTCATTTTTCGCAAGTCGTTCTTCAGTCCATGCTTTGAGTTTTCGAGGAAGTTTTCCTCTCTTTATGTTTTTGTCATAGCCCCATAGCGAACAAAAATATGGCACTGGCAGTGGCTTGTGATGGTATCGATTTGGGATAAAAGAATAACTATTTTTATATTGATTAATTAATGATTGGGAAGGTGTAGCTGTAATAAAGTATATTGGTGCATCAATTGTTTTAGCTTTTTGCACTGCTCTTTCTAATGTTGCATCATATGCATAAGGAAATGCATCCGCTTCATCAACAATCATGACATCAAACGCTCGTTCAAAACGATACAGTTGATGAGTCGTTGCTAGAATTAGCTGTGCAAAACCAAGCTGCTTTGGCGCTCCACTATAGTACGCATGGACAATAGTTTGTGGAAAAGCTTTTTGAAAGCGCGGGAATAACTCCAATACTACATCTGTACGCGGTGCGGCAATGCACACTCGTAACCCTTTTTCTAACGCATAATGTACAGACTGAAAGAGCAACTCTGTCTTTCCAGCCCCACATACTGCATTCAATAAATGAGATTTTCCTGCTATTACACTTTCTAGTAGTTCATCGGCTGCTCGTTGTTGTTGTGCTGTCAATTGCCCGGTCCATAAAAGGGGATGCTGCTTAATTCGACATGCCTTCGGTCCTTTCCATATGAGCAAGGGTGTGCAACTGCTTACTCTGCCCATTTTCAGACAATGTCTGCAATAAACACATCGCTGCAGACATTTCGAGCATTCATACTCAACAAAGTCATGTGGATTGTCATTATAGCAACGATTACATCTTAAGCGAGGTATTTTTTGAATACCTTCTATTATAAAAAAGTATTTTCTATTAATAGCCTGCTCCATATCATATTTAGCAAATGGTGTATGCTCCTTTAACCAAATTCGTCCCTCATGGAAGTCTCGTAATGCGGGAGGCAACAGCCATCCTTTGTAGTTCATGTATCTAGCTCCTTTCTTGTTGTAATATTGGTTTATTAGTGATTCTGCCTAATGACTGGCAATCGGTATGATTTTAATGGCGATTCTTCCACTGCGCCTATTAAGCAAATAAAAAAGCCCCTACAACAAGTTGTAGAGACTTTTACTTATTATTTTTTTGTCCAACCAAGACCCATTGCACCTTCACCTAAGTGCGTGCCAATAACAGGTCCGAAATAGCTTAATTTAAAGTTTACGTTCGGGTAAGTCGTAGCAAGTTGTGCTAACCATTCCTCGGCTTCTTTTTGGCAATTACCGTGAATAACTACAGCATCCATCTTGTCATACTTGTTTGCATCTTCAGCCAATAACTCTTCTGCACGCTTTAGTGCTTTCTTACGTGTACGAATTTTTTCAAACGGTACAATGACCTTGTCCACAAAATGTAAGACAGGCTTTACTTGTAATAAGCCCCCGATTAATGCAGCTGCTGAAGACAAACGCCCTCCCCGTTGTAAGTGCGCTAAGTCATCTACAATGAAGTAAGCACGAATATACTGCTGCATGTCCGCTAATGCTGCTAGTATTTCCTGTGCTGAACAACCTTCCGCAGCCATTTCAGCCGCGCGTAGCACATAAAATCCTTGAACAGCGCAAGAAATCTCGCTGTCAAATGGATACACATCAATACCTTCCACCATTTCTCCTGCTTGGACCGCACCTTGATATGTACCACTTATACCACTCGATAAATGAATGGAAATTACTTCGTCATAATCATTTGCCAACTCTTCAAAGAGTGAGGCAAACTCACCAATCGGTGGTTGAGTTGTTTTGGGGAATTCTTTTGCACCCCGTACTTTATCATAAAACTCAGATGCAGTAATATCTACTTCCTCTGCGAATAACTCACCTGAAATGTTTACACTTAACGGAATCATACGAATGTTTAAGCGCGCGCGTTCTTCTGGCGTAATGTATGCAGTACTGTCTGTTACGATTGCCGTCCTCATTCATTTCCACTCTCCTATGTTCCAAGTTTACCTCAAAAAGAAATGAATGTGAATTGAATTACGAAATCTCGTAATGACGTCAGGAATTGACTTTATCACTACAAGTTCAGTCCGTAACATACACTAGATTTCAACTTTACTTTGCCATAAGACTCAAATCTAGCGTTCATTTCACATTCATCTTCTATGTATAGTAAAGGGAATAATTTCCCCTTATTGATTGCCCGTGCTAGATTTAGTATCATCTCCAATATAAAAGACGCTCGTTACCTTCCACTTTCCATCTTCTTTGACAAATACCGTTACTTGGCGTCCAGCGCTTTCATGTTCGACGTTAGTTTGAACTTGAAGTGAGTGCGTTGTCATATTGGCAAATACTTGCGCTTCATCCTCATTATACTTCGCAATGGTCACATTTGTTACATCACGTTTCGTATCAAATTGAGCAAATACTTCATCTGCGAATACTTTCTCTTCATCATAATTAAAGCCTTTTGGATCCTTAGATATCGTGTCCATATAACGATCAATTTCTTCATCATTGAATGCGGCAATATATTCATCAAACGCCGCTAAGATTGCTTTTTCCTCATCAGCCGGCACATTTGAAGCTTTTTTAACCTCTTCGCCCATCATTTCAAAGCCTACCGTACCGTCTTCAATTACCTTTTCACGCTCTTTTGCCGTTAAATCTTCATCTTTATTGCCACAGGCAGTTAACACTAATAAGGTTAAAACTGCTAGAATACTTTTCTTTAACATCATAAAACCTCCCGCGCAATATTGTAGCATATAAATGCTTAAGTAGGAATTTTGTTGCGCATTTTCAACTTTTAGGTGCTTATTTCATTAAAAGACGTCTTTCCAATAAAAATGTTGCATAATAAAAAAACTGTCTTAAAAACTACTTTATCTTTTAAAGTAGCTTTTAAAAACAGCCTTCATCACTACTATGCAATTATCGTACTTCAACCCAACCATTTTTAATAGCTGTTACAACAGCTTGTGTACGGTCGTTTACGTTCATTTTTTGTAAAATGCTTGAAACGTGGTTTTTTACCGTTTTTTCAGAAATAAACAGTGTCTCACCAATAGTACGGTTAGATTGTCCATCTGTAAGTAGTTGTAAAACTTCGCATTCACGTTTTGTTAATAAATGGAATGGACGGCGAATTTCTGTTTGATGGAAGTTGCCTTTGTTTTCATGCTCAGACAGGCGACGGAATTCTGCTACTAAATTTTTAGTTACTTTAGGATGTAAGTAAGAACCGCCATTTGCCACTACTTTAATCGCTTCCACGATTTCGTCTGCATCCATCTCTTTTAGCATATAGCCAAGCGCGCCTGATTTTAGTGCATGAGTTACGTATGTTTCATCATCATGAATCGATAACATGATGACTTTAGCATCTGGAAATTCTGTAATTAAATCTGCTGTTGCCTCTACACCATTTTTACCTGGCATATTTATATCCATTAAAACAACATCTGGTTGATTTTCCGCATATAAATTTACTACATCTGTGCCATCGTCACCTTCTGCAATTACATCAAACGTATCTTCAAAATCTAAGATACGTTTCACTCCTTCTCGGAATAGCTGGTGATCGTCTACAATAATAATCTTCGTCATTAGTCTTTACCCCCTAAAATTCTGCAACACATTTCTTTACTTTACTTCTAACGGAATTTTAAATAATACCGTAGTGCCTCGATTTATCTCACTTTCAATTGAGATTGTACCATTTAATATTTCAATTCGTTCTCGCATTCCTAAAATACCAAAGGAATGATCTTTCACAACTTTTTGATCGAACCCTACGCCATCATCTTTCACGACAACATTTACCGCATCGTTCAACCATTCAAGTTTCACCCAAATATCCTTACATTTCCCATGCTTCATGGCGTTTGTTACACATTCTTGCACTAAGCGAAAAATGGATACTTCATAATTCGAAGGAATACGTTGTTCTGTGCTTCTTGACTGAAAATGAATTTCTACTCCTGGATTATATTCGGTCACAGTCGACAAATATTTCTTTAATGTCGGCACAATGCCCAAATCATCCAGCGCCATAGGTCGTAAATCATAAATGATGCGTCGCACCTCTGACAGTGCATTACGCACAGTTTTCTTCAAATCAGCAATTTCAGCTATAGCGTATTCAATGCCCTTCTCTCGATACGTTCTTTCTATTAAGTCCGTACGCATTAAGACATTGGCCATCATTTGAGCAGGTCCATCATGAATTTCTCTTGATAAACGTTTTCGCTCTTCTTCTTGTGCAGCGATGATTCGAATACCAAAATCTTGCTTCATTTTCGCTTGTTCAAGCGCTAACCCAACATTTTTTAAATCAGACGTTAAATAATTTAAAATAACATTTACTTGATTGACAATATGATCAGCACGTTCAATTGTATCGAGTAAGCCTCTTAAACGTCGCTCTAAATCATCTCTTTTGTCGCGAAGTTGCTTTTCTTGTGTTTTAATGACGGAGAGCTTCAATTGAAAATCATGTGCCGTTTCATATGCATCTCTAACTTGTTCTTCGGTATAATTATCAAAAGCTTTACTCACTAACACAAGTCTTTGCTTAGCAAGCTGCGTGCTTTTTTCTAAAGCATCGCCTTCATCGATGACAATTGAAATTTGTTTTCGAACAATTTCTAGCTCTTGTTGCATATCTTCAAAGCTTCTTCGGCTTTGTTCACTTATAATGAAAATATCATCTTTAGAGCTCATAATTGTTTCTAACATTCGATTGAATACGTCATCAAGCGACTTTAAATCGAAGGTATCATTTGAAAACATTGTGTACTCCCCAGTCTAATGTCCTTATTATCACATAGTATTTTGAAAGACCAATTTCATAGAATCTAAGTCTAAACCTATTATAGCATCACAATGCTAAAAATTAATGCTTTTTCTTTATGAAATTTATAGCATACAACCCTATTTTAAAGGAGAATGACACTTATGAGAGAGAACTATTTAACTGTAAAAGGCTACGGAGAAAGCGAAATTATAATATCTAAATCTCGCTTTCTTACTTATATAGAACGCGCTGAAACCGAAGAGGATGCAATGACTTTTATAGAGCGCATAAAAAAAATGCATCATAATGCGACTCATAATTGCTCTGCCTATATTATCGGCGAGCATGATCATATTCAAAAAGCGAATGATGATGGGGAACCTAGTGGCACCGCTGGCGTCCCTATGTTAGAAGTCTTAAAAAAGCAAGGCTTAAAGGATACGGTCGTTGTCGTCACACGCTACTTCGGTGGCATTAAATTAGGCGGCGGCGGTCTTATTCGTGCTTACGGTAAAGCAACAACAGAAGGATTACTCGCTGCACAAGTTGTCGAACGAAAACTTCATCACCTTATGAAAATTGCAATTGACTACACATGGCTTGGAAAAGTGGAAAATGAGGTTCGCAACTCTGGATATTCTTTAGAAGAAATTAACTACTTGGAAGGTGTCGAAATCATTGTTTCGGTGTTAAAAGAGGAAGAAGATCAGTTTCGTCATTGGATGACAGAACTTACGAATGGGCAAGCAACAATCACTTTTGAGCATGCGCAATTTATCGAATTTATTGTGAAATAAATAGTTTTAATTGTCTAATCCTGAAGGTCCATAGTATAATTTTAATATTGAGCTCGCTTAATCAATTACGCCCATGTGCTAATTTGAATAAATTTTAGCTCAATTGCATAATTATTCCCAAAATCAAGAGGAGAATATACCATATATGAAAAGAACGAATGTAAAAAAGAAGAAGAGGTCTTCTAAAGCTTCTTTGATTATAAAAGTAGCATTACTTCTAGTTGCTAGTTTACTAATTTGCGTTACGGCCTATGGTGTTTATATTACAAAGCAAGCTGAACACGCAGCCAACTCAGCACATGAAGTATTAGAAGGTCGAGATGTCTCTGCTTTACGAGAAGAAAAAGTAGAACCGGTTAATGATAATGTGTCGATTTTATTTGTTGGTGTCGATGATAGTGAAAATCGTGGGCAAGGTTCTGAAAACTCACGCTCAGATGCACTGATTCTTGCAACTTTAAACAATACTACGAAAACTATTAAAATGTTAAGTATCCCTCGTGATTCTTACGTTTATATCCCTTCAGTAGGCTATAAAGATAAAATTACTCATGCCCATGCGTTAGGTGGTACGCTTTCGACAATTGAAACGGTTGAAAAACTTTTTGATGTTCCGATTGATTACTATGTCCGCATGAACTTCAATGCGTTTATTGATGTCGTGGATGCTTTAGGTGGTATCGAAGCAGAAGTACCATATGCTCTACATGAAAAAGATGAATTTGATCGTAATACAATCAACCTCAAGCCAGGTTTACAGCATTTAAACGGTAGTCAAGCACTTGCACTTGCACGTACACGTAAGCAAGATAGCGATATCCAACGCGGTATACGTCAACAAGAAATTTTAACTGCTATCACAAATAAAGTAGCATCTGTTGATTCTATTACAAAATACGACGATGTTATTAAAGCAATCGGCGATAACATGAAGACAAATATGACATTTAGTGAAATGAAATCCTTCCTGTCTTATTTAACAAAAGGTAAGCCACGTATTGATTCATTAACATTAGAAGGTAACGACGATATGTCTACAGGTGTTTATTATTATCAATTAGACCAACAATCAGTTGATGATGTATCTGAAATTCTTAACAACCACCTTGCAAGAAAAAAATCGTCTTCTGCTTTAACAAATAGTAATACTGATAAAGACAATGCGGCTGGCGATGACAGTTCAACAAACGAGTCAGCACAATAAAAATAAAAAGCCTTTCCACTATCGAAGTTTGATAGCGGAAAGGCTTTTTTTAGTATCGGGTTATTTACCCGCGAAATCTGGTATTTTACCCGCGATTCATGAGGTTTTACCGGCGAAATTTGTTGTTTTACCCACGATTCACGATACTTTACCCGCGAAAACCATATTTTACTGAAAAAAAACTGCAGACGAACTCAAATTCGAGTTTGTCTACAGCAGTTCTTTTGTTATTTATTGAATATCCGCATGAAATTTAATAGCGGTTTATAGTTTTTACCAGCAAGTCCAATGACTTCAACAAAAATTTCGATTGCAATTAAGATGACCGTAATTAGTAAAATAGCTCCCCATAACTTTGCCATTGAGAAGATAATGGCAGCTAAACCAAACATCATTGCAATGCCATAAATAATAAGTACCGTTTGTCGATGTGTAAAGCCCATATCCAATAATCGATGGTGTAAATGGGATTTATCAGGATCAGACCATTTCTTCTTCATTCGGTAACGACGAACAATTGCAAAGAATGTATCAGAAATCGGTACACCTAGCATAATAACTGGGATAATTAACGAAATGATTGTAAAGTTTTTATATCCTAATAAAGCCAAGACAGAAATCATAAAGCCTAGAAATAATGCCCCAGTATCTCCCATGAAGATTTTAGCTGGATGGAAATTATAAAATAAGAAACCAATTGTAGCTGCTGCTAAAATTGCTGCAAAGGCTAATACGAACATATCGCCCATTATAAAGGCCATACCAGATAAAGTAATAAGTGCAATAGAAGAAACGCCTGCAGCTAATCCGTCTAAGCCATCAATTAAGTTTATAGCATTCGTAATACCAACAATCCACAATATAGTGAACGGAATACTTAGAAAACCAAAATCTAATTGCCCACCAAATGGCAAGTTAATGAAGTCAATTTGAATACCGCCTACAAAAATAACGATTAGTGCAGCAACGATTTGACCGAGCATTTTTGCCTTCGCTGATATTTCACGCATATCATCAATGACACCTGTTGCTACAATAATACAAGCTCCGATAATAATCGCTAAACTATATTGACTTTGTGGCTGTAGGACCGCCACACCTATTAAAAACGCAAGGAAAATTGCCAGACCACCGAGCCTTGGCATGATACGTGCATGTACTTTTCGATAGTTTGGCGCGTCAACGGCACCTATTCTAAACGCTAAACGTTTAACTAGTGGAGTTAACAAAATGGAAGCAACGAATGCTGCTATTAAAGACACGTAAAGCATGTCTCTCCTCCTCAAAAAAATAATCTACATTTGAATCCAATTTGATTATAGCACGAACATGCTCTGAAATATACTTTTTCTAATCATTTTCCGCTATTTCACATTTTCCATTTTTCTCTATTATTCTACCTTTATTACTTAATGTCAAATGTAGTCATCATTCGTAAAATTTGATAGAATAATGATGTGTCTAGCATTTAGACAACTTTAAAGGAGCGTAAATTCATGTTCTCAATTTTTAAACGCAACAATGAGCAAACAAGTGCTCGTCAATTAAAACGCTACTATAAAATAGTAGAACAAATTAATAATCTTGAAGAAAAATACGTCAATAAGTCAGATGCTGAGTTAAGAGAAATGACTTTTATTTTCAAGGATCGCTTAGATCAAGGAGAACCAATTACATCCATCATTCCTGACGCATTTGCAGTTGTACGCGAAGCCTCAAAACGTGTATTAGGAATGCGTCATTTTGATGTACAGCTAATTGGCGGACTCGTATTAACTGAAGGCAATATTGCTGAAATGCCTACAGGTGAAGGGAAAACGCTTGTTGCTTCACTTCCCTCTTATGTACGGGCATTAGAAGGCAAAGGTGTTCATGTCATTACAGTAAACGATTATCTTGCGAAACGTGACTATGAGCTTGTTGGACAAATTCATCGTTTCCTCGGTTTAACAGTCGGCTTAAATGTACCGATGATGGAACCAAATGACAAAAAAGAAGCTTATAACGCGGATATTACGTACGGTGTCGGTACCGAATTTGGTTTCGACTATTTACGTGACAATATGGCACATAGCTTAGCTGATAAAGTACAACGCGCTTATCATTTCGCAATCATTGATGAAGTTGATAGTGTGCTTATTGACGAAGCGAAAACGCCATTAATTATTGCCGGTAAGATGCCTGCAAATGATGAATTACACCGCATTGCAGCTATGTTAGCAAAACGCTTTAAAGCAGAAGAAGACTACGACTTTGATGATGAAACAAAGGCCACTTCTTTAACGGATAAAGGCATTGAAAAAGTTGAGGCTGCCTTTAATGTTGACAATTTATACGATTTAGAACATCAAACACTTTATCACTATGTGATCCAAGCGGTTCGTGCACATGTCATGTTCAAGCGTGACGTCGATTATATCGTGAAGGAAGACAAAATCGAGCTTGTTGATATGTTCACAGGTCGTATTTTAGAAGGTCGTTCTCTTTCCGATGGCTTACATCAAGCAATCGAGGCAAAAGAAGGTGTAACGATTACTGAAGAAAACAAAGCACAGGCACAAATTACAATTCAAAACTATTTCCGTATGTATCCGAAGCTTTCGGGAATGACAGGAACTGCGAAAACACAGGAAAAGGAAATCCGCGAAGTGTACGGAATGGAAGTTATTCAAATCCCTACAAACCGACCACGTCAACGTGTAGACCAACCTGACATTATTTTCAAAACACAAGCAGCGAAATATAAATTTGTAGCTGCCGAAGCAAAACGACGCCATGAAAAAGGGCAACCTGTTTTAATCGGTACTACGTCCATTTTGCAATCTGAAACCGTTGCAGACCATTTAAAAAAGGAAGGCTTAAAATTCCAATTACTGAATGCCAAAACAGTTGAGCAAGAAGTAGAGCTTATTTCGCAAGCTGGTCAAAAAGGTCGTATTACGGTTGCAACCAATATGGCTGGTCGTGGTACAGATATCGTGTTAGGTGACGATGTCCATGCCCTTGGTGGTCTTTACGTAATTGGTACAGAAAAACATGAAAGCCGCCGCGTGGATAATCAGCTACGAGGCCGTTCTGGTCGTCAAGGTGACGTAGGTGAAAGTCGCTTCATTCTCTCTATTGAAGATGATATGTTCCGCCGTTATGCAAAAGAAGAAGTTGAAAAATTCACAGCAAAAATGATTGTAGATGAAAATGAAGTCATCCAAAACAAAGATGTTCAAGAGCTTATCAACCGTACACAACGTATTGTAGAAGGCTCACAATATGGCATGCGCGAATACAATTTAAAATTAGACGATGTTATTAATGATCAACGTACCGTTATTTATGGCTTACGTGACAAAATTTTAGCTGGTGAAGATGTAATGGGAGAGCTGCAAAAAATGCTGCGTGAAACGGTCGATTTTGCAGTGCGCGATGCTGCACCTGAAGAGCTCCCTTCTGTAGAATGGAATTATGACCAAATGGAAAATGCATTGAATTCATTATTCATTACTCCGGTTACAATTGATCGTGAAGTTGGCAAAGTAAAACAAATTCTAGCGGATATACAGCCTTCTGAACAAGAACTGTTAGATCATATGGAGAAATTCGCAGAAAATGATGAAGTCATGACGGTTATTCCACAAGTGATGTTGAGCTATATAGATAGTGGCTGGGTGAAACATTTAGAAGCAATGGCTCATTTAAAAGAAGGTATCGGCTTACGTCACTATCAACAAGAAGATCCGATGCGCATTTACCAACGAGAAGGACTCGAATTGTTCGGAAAGAATTTCCAAGAATTGCGTCGTTCTATTATTATTGAAATTACAGGCTTCATGAAAATGGTTGAAGGACAACAGGAGGTTTAATAATGGGTTTATTTTCATTCTTTAAAAAATCAGATAAAATCGTACAAGAAAACACAATTGACTCAAAAGATTTACTAGGAAATGCGTCTACAAATAAAGGGGACAATCGTGATGTTGTAACGAAGCTGTCATTCCATCCTGAATGGAATGTACCACAAGAACAAAAGTATATTTTTAACTTCCTTGCAAATGAGCTAGAGCCATTAAAACCGAATCAATTATCGCTATCTTCTATTAGTATTGAAGATGAGCCACGCACAGGTAAATGGCTTGTTCGTGCATTTTTCCGCTCATCATTAGCCGAAGCAATTGAGTTAGGTGAAATTGAATTATTCATTATGGATAAAAACGATGAGCTTGTAGCATCTAAAAAATTCGATTTTAAAGCGCTAGGCACAATTCCAGCTGAAAGTGCTCGTCCATGGGTTTTTGAATTTGAAAAATCAACGATCAAAGTAGACGAAGTGCCAGAAGATGGTTGGAAAATCGCATTTAACCTTGTATCTTTACGCGGTCACCAATTAGAATTAGATCCGTCATGGGAACAACAATTACCAGCAGCACAAAAAGAAGAGCTTGCTAAAATCGTTAATACTTTACCGAAATTAGGTGAAACAGAAGTTAACTTTACTGGTCTTCAAGCAAAACTTGCTGATAATGGTAACCTAAATGTTTCAATCTTTATCCGTAACGGTCATAATAAAGCAATTAATCTAGAACAATTACCGCTAGAAATTATCGACGCAACAGGTAAACAAATTGCCAAAGGATCATTTAAAATGGATCCAATCCTAACTGTCCAACCAAATTCAACAAAACCTTGGACATTCATCTTCCCAGCTGAACTAGTTGATGCACAACAAGCAGACTTGTCTCGCTGGACAGCACGTGTAACACAATAATAATAAATGAAATCCTTCTTTCTACGGAAAGAAGGATTTTTGATTTCCTAGATGTACGGAGCGATTTGCCCTGGTTTACTGGCGATTCTCACGTTGTTAGAGGCGATTGACCCATTCAATCAAATAAAAAAGCGATTTTTGCCCTAATGCAAAAATCGCCTGTTCATTATTTTACTGTATCGAATCGTTTATACCCTACTAATCTAGTTGACCAATAAGAGTACGTCACATCCGATAGTTCCACACCATCTGTACCCGCATGGATAAATTTATTATTGCCAAGGTATATACCCATATGAGAAATGCCCTCTTTATAAGTATTTTCAAAAAATACTAAATCCCCTGGCACTGGATTTTTCACATGTGTTGTACTGCCATTAAAGTAGCCTTCGCTGCTATCTCTCGCTATTTTCACACCACTTTGATTGAATGCATAATAAATAAACCCACTGCAATCAAGACCTTCTGGCGTATTACCGCCATAAAGATAAGGTGTTCCAATTAAAGTATTCGCCACTTCCACTGTCTTTTTGTAAATAGCTTGTCCATTCGCTGTAGGATCTTTTGTTGTTACTTTTGATGGAGTCCCCGTATCTGTAGTTACATTATTATGTACTGTATCATCCTCGGGTACGACAGCTACTGGAGAAATTTTCAATACTTGTCCAATATAAATCGTGTCGTTCTCTATGCCATTCCACTCTTTTATTTCCTTTATTGTCACATTATATTGCTTGGCGATTTTTGATAATGTATCACCTTTCGCAACTGTATGAACAGCAGTTGAAGGTTTTGAAGGTGTAGTAGTTGTTGGTTTTGAAGGTTTTCCTGTTTCAGCTGTTGCCTGCTTTGTAATTTCTAACTTTTGTGCTACATAAATCGTATCCTTCGATAGATTATTCCATTTTTTTATATCTTGTATCGTCACTTGATGACTTTGAGCGATTTTGGATAACGTATCGCCTTTTTGTACTGTATATGTTGCAGCTTCAGCATTTTGTATCGCAAAAAATGAAGTAGCAATAGTGCTTAAAGCGAGAATTCTCAATTTTTTTGATTTAAGCATATCCAATAGCCTCCGTTCATGTTAGAATATTTCCTTGTGTGTCTATCATACTAAAGAATTGTCAAAACAAAAATCGGAAATACTGACTATTTTTCAAACAATTTATCAATCCTATATAATACTACAGAATCCGACTGTTTAGCATTACTGTAATAATTGCAAGTTTAATAGTCCTATGATAACATACATTTCTGTATTTAAAATTTTTAGAAAGTTTTAGCTTTTCAATTATAAAGGAGTTTTTATTATTTATGAGAAACATCTTAGTTTTCATCAAAGAGAATTTAGCTGTAGGCTTATTACTTTTTGCCTTGTTCTTAGGGGCAGGTAATATTATCTTTCCACCGTTGCTCGGGCAACAAGCTGGTGAACATATTACAACAGCCATGGTTGGCTTTTTAATAACAGGCGTAGGCTTACCTTTACTGGCAATCGTTGCAGTTGCAAAAGCAGGCGGCGATTTACAACTACTTGCCAGTCGTGTTCATCCAATTTTCGGTATCATATTCACTTCAATTGTCTATTTAGCAATTGGGCCGTTCTTCGCTGTTCCACGTACAGGCTCTGTGTCATATGAAATCGGCATTGTGCCATTTCTTTCAGAGGCAGCACAAGAACATTGGGCTCCACTATTCATTACATCTATAGTATTTTTTGCTTTAATACTTTATTTAGCATTCAACCCATCGAAACTTGTCGATCGTGTAGGGAAAATTTTAACCCCTGCGCTCTTAATTGTTATTTTACTACTAGCTGTTAAGAGCTTTATTACCCCAATGGGTGAATCAGGCACAGCGGTTGGAAATTACACGGATTCACCATTTTACGAAGGTTTTGTACAAGGCTATTTAACGATGGATGTTCTTGGTGCTCTCGTATTTGGTATTGTTATTTTACAGGCATTACGTGGTATGGGAATGAACGATACTAGAAAGCAAGTCAAAACAACCATTTTTGCAGGGATTGTCGCTGCCATTGGCTTGGCCTTTGTTTATATTTCACTTGGCTATATCGGCAATACAAGCATTGGAGCAATTGGTACATCTGATAATGGTGGCGTCATCATCGCAAAATCAGCAGAATATCTGTTTGGCGACTTTGGCAGTATTATTTTATCGGTTACGATTTTATTAGCTTGTATTTCTACTGCTGTTGGCTTATTAACAGCCAATGCACAGTTTTTCAATAAGCTATTTCCACAAATCTCATATAAAACATTTTTAATCGTCTTTACGTTATTTAGTGTAGCGATTACAAATGTTGGATTATCGACAATTATCAATACTTCACTTCCAGTATTATTAATTATCTATCCGCTTGCAATCGTACTGATGGTGTTATCACTTGTCGATCATTTCTTTAAAGGTGGACGAATTGTTTATGTGCTAGCGTTAATTCCGACATTCTTTGTCAGTCTTTACGATGGCTTAAAACAGATGAAAATCACGTTTACTTCTTATGAGAATATTTTAAATATTTTGCCACTGTATGAGCAAAGCCTTGGTTGGCTTGTTCCTGCAATGATTGGTACAATTGTCGGTTTTATTATTCATAAGCTTTTTAAGAAAAACTAAACTTCAAACAAACAGACACGTCTTCCTTTTATAGACGTGTCTGTTTTCATTCGCTGTAATTTGGTAATTCATGTATAATAAACATAAGTCATTAGAAAAGAGGTGTCTTATGAAAAAAGTATTATGGTCCTTCATTTTTATACTGAGTGTTATCCTATTTCCTTTATCAAACGCTTTTGCTGCAAATAACGAACAGCAACTCGTTGAGGAAATAAAGGAAATCATTACGGAAAATTATGTTGGTAAAGTAAATGGTAACTTACAAAATGCGAAAACTATTTCAGAAATCATTAATATGTTAGACCCTTACTCAACATATTTTACTAAGCAAGAATTTGAAGAATTTATGAATAGCATTAATATGTCGACAATCGGTATTGGTGTTGTCATTGAAGAGCATGATGACGGCATTCATATTTTACAAGTAATTGAAGAAAGTGGAGCAGCTGAAGCTGGTGTCGTGGCAGGAGATATAATCATCGGCATTAATGGTCAATCCATTGTAGATAGCTCAACTCAGGAAGCCTCTTCCCTGCTAATCGGTAATGAAGGCACCGATGTGCAAGTTAAGCTATTACACGAGAATGGGACTACTTCTACTAAAACTATTACACGTAAAAAATTCACACTCCCAAACGTAGAATCTGCTTTATTGTTTGGTGATGTTGGCTACATAGCAATGTCTTCTTTCTCTGAAGATGGCGCACAACTAGTGAAAGACGCACTGACTCAGCTTAAGCAACGTGGTGCTACTTCTTTTATTTTAGATTTACAAAATAATGGTGGAGGCTATGTTGCAACAGCAGAACAGCTGACTGGATTATTCCCAAAAGCAAAAATCGCCTATTTATTACAGGAAGCCCATGCCTCTTATGAAGTGCGTGCAGCACAACAAAACATGAAATTCCCAACTGATACACGTATTTTAGTAAATCGCTATAGTGCAAGTGCTTCAGAAATGCTTGCAGCTTCGTTACAAGATCAACAATCGGCGATTCTATATGGTGAAACTACTTATGGTAAAGGCGCAATGCAAGGTTTCTTTGAATTACATGACGGTAGTTATTTAAAGCTTACTGTGGGTAAATTTACAGGTCCTGCTGGTCAAACGATTAACGAAGTAGGCGTGAAACCAACTATTCAAACGAAGACGGCACCACTCTTCCAAGCTCATTACGATGCCATTAAAGCACAATACAAAGAGTATCAAGAACTAGTAAGCCTAAAAAATGTACCAACTACAAAAACATTTGTAGTTAAGTTTTCGCAAGCCTTCTCTTCACCAATTCCTGAAGGCAGTGTACAGCTTGTTGCTTTAGGTGGAGACGAAATTCCAATTACTACAAAAGTAGGAAAAGACAATTCCTTACTCGTTACACCTAAAAATCCTTTAGGAAAAGGCCAAGAATATATGTTGCTCGTTCATCCAACTATTCAAAAACCTACAGGTGACAAACTGCAAAAAGGTATTTATCTTCATATTGCAGTAACTAACTAACAACAAGCCATGAATAAAAGCGTTTGATTTGTCGCTCCAAAGCGGGAATCAAACGCTTTTTTTAATAACCAGCCCTTTTATATGCCCCAACCACGAGCGCGTCTGGAACGAAAATAAAAAATCCCTCTCTGTATTGAGAAGGATTTCATTTTCTATCACACATATGGAGATTCTTTTAATAAAAAAAAGACATGAACTAAATTTCGCGCAAGTTCACATGGCTTGCTTTTATGTTCTAGTAAATTCGTTAATATTAAACGTTCAAAAGAGCCAACAAAACTATCCGCAACTATTTTGATATCAATATTTTTTAATTTAAACAATCTATCACAATCATGTCGATAAACTAGCTCAATAAATCGCTGTGTAAGCTGCGATTTAACGCTTGATGATTGTTTCGATTCAAAAAAGCCAATTTTCGTTAACTTTGGATTTTCAATAATATAGAGAAACATCAAATATAATTTATGTTCTAGCATATGAATAAAGCCTTCCAGCCCTTTTTCAGCCTGTTCGGAATGATTGTCCATAATCTCATAAAACCCAAGCTGAAATTGTATGTTTAAGTCCTCATAAAGGGATTCTTTACTTTTAAAATATAAATAAAATGTGGGCTGTGTTACATCTGCTGCTTTGACTATATCGCTTATTTTCGTAGCATGGTATCCCCTTTCAGCGAAAAGCTCCACAGCCTTTTCCAGTAATAATTGTTTACTTTTTTCACCGTTTGAGTTGATTTTCCTACCTCTTGCCATCATTGTCACCTTACTCTGTTAAAAATTATTACCCTGTTTAAAAATTAATTTTAAATAGTAAACCATCACAAAACCCAACATTTTACTTTTCACTATCTGAATAATGTTAATTATAATATAATTCCAAAAATTACACTATGCATATTCAACAAAATATGATGTTTGGTACTTTTCTAATCTATTGAAAAGCAATGTAATAAGCTAAAAGCATTACCTTAAACAGAATTGATTTATGCTTGGCAAGAAATACAAAAAGCATGCTGGAAGTACTACTTCCAACATGCTTTTCGCGCATTTTATTTTAACCATAATGCTTATTGTTTTAATAACTTCTTTTTCAGTTTATCCGTAAATTCTTTTACTTCTTTGATGCCAAATACTAAGTAGGAACCTACAAAGACAGCAATAAAGATAGCTAGACCTACAATAAACGTTAACCACTTATATTCAAATACTAAATAGTGGCTGGAGTAATACATAACTACCGCAATGACAATCATTGGTGGCACCGCTCTGAAAAATTGTAACTCTTTGCTAAAGATGCCCATCTTCAAGTCATATTTAGGTATTGCATAAAAAATTAGCATCATAAAGTTTGTAATGGAACTAATTAATGTACCCCATGCAATAGCCTCAGCACCGTAATTTTCTACCATCAACATAATAACAGCAATATTGACACCAAATACATTGATTAAACTAAAAATAACTGGCGCCATGGAGTCGCCCTTTGCATAATAGAAACGCGTGATATACGTATTTGCCGCTAAGAAATACATGGACAACACGAATATTGCTAATACAGGTGCAGTAATGGCTGTCGAGTAAGCATTGAATTTACCATACTGAAATATCACCTGAATCAGGTTTTCAGCGTAAAAGTAAGAATATATTGTTACTGGTACAAGTAGCAATAGTAGATAGTGTAGCCCTTTAGAATAAAGGCTCTTGATTGACACAAGGTCATTGTTGGCTTCTTTTTGACTCAAAATTGGATAAATTACTGTTGTCACAGCTGTAATTAAAATCGCTTGCGGGAATTGCATCAGCTTGGAAGAATAGTTCACAGCTGCCACAGCCCCCTCTGAAAGCATACCAGCAAAAACACGCTGTAATAAGGCGTACAGTTGAATCGTCGCTCCTCCGAGCATTATTGGTAACACCATAATCCATAATTGCTTCGAAGAAACATTTCGCTCCAAAGAAAAACCAACTTTATGGGAATCTAATTTGCGATAACCAATTATTAAGAAATACACCATTATCGCCGCACTAGCTAAAGCACTAATACCATATCCAAGTGGCCCGATTCCTGGAATATAAGATAATCCAACAGCAATGACTAGGAAAATCGCGTTGTAAATTAAAATGGCAAAGCTTGATAAGTGAAATTTTTCGTTTACATTCAGTAAACCACTATACCAAGATGATAAAACAAGTAAGATAGATGATGGCATCATCCAAAAGTACAAGTTTTTCAATAAGTCTAAATCACTTTGACTATAATCATCTTTATTTTTACCTTGGTTGAACATATCCATAATTGGATTGGTAAATGCTAATAAAATAATCGTCATAATAGACACAGTCAACAGTACAATCGTAAAGGACTGTTTTACAAATAATGCTCGGTCTGTTGTTTCCCGATTATAAATTGAGATAACGGCTGTCGTAAAAGCGCCACCAACTACTAAATATAAAAAATTGGGAATGGTGTAAGCTGTGAAAATACTATCAGCGATATGGGAACTCCCATATTGAAATCCGATAATCATTTCACGTAAAAAGCCGAAAACACGGGCAACGATATTAATAATCGCTACTGCCCCTACAATTTTAATAAATTTATTCATAAGTCATCCCTACCTTTAATGGCCGACTTATAAATGTCTATACATCTAGCTGTAATATTTTTTTCATCGTGAATAGCTAATATTTCATTAACCGCTTCACGATTCATATATTGATCTTTCGGCGTGTTCACTGCACGCAGCATCTCCTCAGATAAAGCCATAGCGTTCCCAGGCTCCACTAAATGCCCTGCCCCTTCACCAAGTAGCGATACAAGCCCACCTACTTTAGAAGCGATGACAGGCGTATCTGTTGCTAGTGCCTCTAATGCTACAAGACCAAAACCTTCTAAATGTGATGGTAACACAAAGACATCACTTGCCTGGAACCACTTTACAAGTTCTTGTTGTTTTAGTGGGTCTATAAATTTGACGTCTTCACTGAAGAATGGTTGCAAGGATTGGAAAAAACTTTCATCTCTTCTAGATCCTATAATTTTCAGCTCGATAGGTCGCTCCACTTTTGTTTTTAACATTTGGAATGCCTGCAAAAGTTCCTCAACGCCTTTTTGCTTAATGACATTGCCTACAAAAAGAAAAATAAATGGTTCTTTCGCTAATTGCAATTGTTGACGTACTTCAGCCTGGCTCCCCTTTGAAAATACATGACGATTGACACCCATGCTAACAACAGAGATTTTGTCGGGTGCTATATCAAAGTCTTGCTCGATTTGTTTTGCTAACACGGGACCTACTGCAATAACATGGTCACTTTCACGTAAAATGCTCGCTGTCCAATTGCGAATTCTCGCATTTTTCTTTGCCATACGTTCAATGTCCCCACCATGAGCAGTAACAATGTACGGTATACCAAACATTTTCTTTAAAAGTAACGATAACATCCCTGAAGGAAACACATAGTGTGCATGTGTTACATCGATTGATTTTCGATATTTCAAACCCTTCATTAATGTAGAAAATCCCCATTTAGCATATTTGACAATCGTGTTTTTCTTGCCTGTAGCTGGGTTTGTATTCACTGCTATTTCAACGTCTAGTCCAGCTTTTTCAAGTGCTGTCACTTGGTTTTTTACAAAAATACCGAATGATAAATGATCAGATGAAGGATACATATTACTAATGACGAGTATTTTTTTCATAGACGTGTCACTGCCTTTTTCATTAATTCCTGACCATACATGGCCTCTTTATGAATATGTGTAGCAATTTGTTTCGTCTCTGCAATTGACTGTTCCCAATTGCTACTTAGTTTGCCAACTAATTTAGAAAGAGCTTTCTCATCATCTTCTATATCCTGCATCTGTAAGCATCGATCTGATGCGCCGACAAAGGACATAAAATCCTGCACCTTTGTATGATAGGATACAGCAATAATGGGAGTCTCTGAATTGGTCGCCAATATTAGCGAGTGTAAACGCGTACCAATTATAATATCTTGCTCGCCTGTCACTTCAAGTAAACGTTCAGGCACAAGATTTTCCTCAATTATTTCTGTATGAGCATGATGTTGCATTTTTTTCTGAATATCTTTTGTCACGGTTACATCTTGCGGAAACTTTGTTGCAAAAAATGTAATGTGAACGTTTTGCTCAGAAATGACTTGATCTAAATTTTTCGCCATACCTGTTACATATGCATCGTATTTTGCTACATTTCCTTCTGGCCAATAGTTTGCATTATAGTACGGAACAGCTGAAACACCAATTTTTATTGGCTTTTCCGCGTAATCTTTGCGATCCCCTTTTAACGTAAATGCAGGGTCACCAATGACTTCTATCGGTTTTTTGACCCCAATACTGTGTAAAAGTTTTTTAGACTGAGGATCACGCACAGAGATATTTGCTGCATAACGACACATAACACGGATACTAATTTTTCCTGAAAATGTATCTAGTGGTCCTGCACCACATCCGTAAATAATGTAGGGAATATTATTTTGTTTTGCCATCATTGCATATGTTCCATAAAGATGGGCTTCACGCTTATAAAAATCCATTAAAATACCACCACCACCAATAATGAGGAGGTCAAAGTTTGCTACATATTGTTTGTTATTTTTATACGTATGGATAAACGTTTTATATAAGTTGCCCTTTTTATAATACAATGGATAGCTATGTACCCCATAACGCGCGGATGTTTGTTGTGTGTTATTACTAAAAACGGTAATGTCGTCACTCGTTACCGAAAATGTTTGTTTTACTTGTTGAAGAATGCCGTATAATATTGATTCATCACCATTATTATCATTGCCGTAATTCCCCACAATGCCTATTTTCATTAAAAAACATCCTTTTACTTTTTAATACAGAGATTATACCACAATTGCACTTATTCGTTCTTTTTAAAAATAGTAAAAAAAAGGGGAGCCCCGAATTTCAACGAGATTCCCCCCTTTTCTAGCACCTTATGACAATACTAAATCCTATAAAACAGCAAAAAAGTACTACTTTATTTTTGCTTCTGCTAGTCATCTATTGCTAACTTTTACTTATGAATTGCTCTATAAAGGAACAAACCGAAATGTGCTCGACTAATCGCTTCATTTGGTTTAAAAATGTTACCATCATAGCCTGTCGTAATTTTGTTAGCAGCTAGTTGTTGTACAAATGTATACGCCCAATGATCTTTTGGAACATCCTTAAAGGCAATACCACTTGTTCCATTTAATTGATATGCGATGGCAACAATTTTCGCCATTTGTGCTCGTGTTAATGTTGCATTCGGGTCAAAAGTATTGTTTTCGCGGCCACTCATAATGCCTGCTTCTACAACGGCTGCAATTTCTTTAAAGTAAATGTGATTTGCCGGTATATCTTTGAAGTTTGGATTTTTCACATTTTTTGTATTTAAACCTAGTGCACGGCTAATAATGACAGCTGCATGTGCACGTGTCAGTTTGTCATTCGGTCTAAATGTTCCATCGGCCTGTCCCGTAATAATATTTTGAGACGTTAAATATTCAATCTCTTTAAAGTATACGTAATTATTTGGAATATCTTTAAATAGCGCTGGCTTCGCTACAGTAACCGTAGCAACTTGACTCTTCGTACCTAAAGTTGCAATGACCTTACCTGTTGTACCAGCATTTTGTGCGGTAAACTTACCATCGCTTGTAATGGTACCAATATTGCCTTCTACGGACCATTTCACTTGAGATGGATCATAAACAATCGGCTTACCTGCATCATCTTTTGCGTCGATAGTAAATTTCACAGATTCACCTGCTCCAACTGTTTTAGAGCTTGGCGTAACAGCCATTGTTGTAGGAGCATCTACTACTTTGACTTGGAATGATTGTACCGCGGCGCCATCATAGCCGATGTAAATGCGTTCCTCACCAGCTTGCGTTGCTGTATAGTTTAAACCATTAATCTGTAATGTTTGGTTTTGAGAAGCTAACGTTACATGACCATCTAGTGGTAGTGTCGTAAAGTTATCATCTAAAACGTATTGTACTGCGACACTCGATGAAGCACCTACTAACAATGTTGCATAGTTTGTACTATTCGTAAATTTAATGTGTTTCGCCTTGCCATTTGGCGCCGTACTTACCGCTTGTAGTGTGGCAGATACAAGACGTTGTGTATTCCCTGAATTAGAAGGTAAATTCGCTAAAACAACATTATTACTGCCGTAGTTTCGAATTCCCATCGTTGTTGAACCACCGCCATCTAAATTAAGGGCTCTATCAACCCCAAGTGCCACTAAATAATTAGCAAGTTGCACCATATTCATGCCCTTACTATGGCTTTGACGTCCGTCTACTGTAATGAAATGTACAGTTTGTCCATTATTACTTGTAGCCACTACTGTACGTGGCGCAACTTCTTTTGCACGTGAACTTGTTGTGCTCATCATAATATAAGGTTTGCCATCCTTTACTAGATAAGGACCGCTAGCTAAGATAAATTGTGCATTTTGCCAAAGTTGGTCAATTGAAAAGTTAACACTCATTTCATCGCCAACCGCTACATGGCTTAACTTTTTGTGCCAATCGCCACCCTGTAAAGATACAACGAAGCCAGTAGATGGAATCGTTAATTTATCTTTCGAACCGTAAGGCTTAATTTGTGTGACTTTACCAGTTAACGTTTGACCAAATGTATTTTCTGTAATCGGTGAACCTGTGTCTACTACCATTTCAAATCCGAATTCATTTGTATCTGTTGTTTTACTATAAAACTGTGGTGTGTAAATAATCGCTTCATTTATATTACGAATACGATTTAAGCCTGACATTTCATATTTCGTGCCATTATGGGCTAGTGTGACGTCAAAATCAAAATAATCAATGACCCCACGACCATCCGAATTCATACCAAAAGCCGTTGGAACGTTCATATATTGGTCGGAACCGTTTGAAACTGCACCACCATTTAAAATAACATTATTTTTAGCTAGTAAAAATAATGGATAGCCTTCAGACATATTATAAAAACTTGCATTAATAGCACCAACTACTCGATTTCCCTCACGAGAATGACGATTCGCATTTGCTACTGTCGATTCTTTTCCATTGACTGCTGCGGGCATTCCTAATTGTACTTCTGTCGTTGCATCACCAACATTAATCGTTAAGTGATTAATAGAGTTTGTATAGGTATTGCTGTATGTATATTGGTTATACTGCACACCTTTTGAAAGTGGGTAATCCTTCTTTACTGTTTGAAATGCATAGGCATTTAGCGGACTAACAACAATCGACATCATTACAACTAAAATCAGTAAAATTTTTGCTATTCTTTTCATTTTTCGCGCTCCTCATGAAATGTAGAGCCCTCACCTTCCCTTCTATGTTTTTCTTCTATAAGATTATCAAAAATATGCCAAAATAGCTATGGAACATTTAAGCTATTTTCCAGTTTCATATAATTGGTAAAAAAACTGTTTATATTGACGCATTTTATGATAATACGCATATTTAACCTTATCTCAACTCTTTAACTTTGGTAAAATGATGTTAAAGTTTAGGAGGTTAAAAAATATGAAAAAACTATCAATCATTGCATTGATTATGACAATAGTTAGCTTGCTCTTTTGGCAACCCCAACTAGCATCTGCCGATGAACTTTCAGGGCATGCACACGAAAAGGGTCTTCGTTATTTAATTTCAAAAAATGCTATAGTAACGGATGCTAATGGCAGTTACCGCCCTAATGACAATGTTACACGCGGAGAATTTGCTTCGTATTTAGCAAAGGTCATGAAGCTTGAAGGGAATAACGGTATGGTATTTACCGATGTACCTGATACATATGTGTATGCAACCGATATTCAGCTTGCTGCTACAGCCGGCATTATAACTGGCTACATAGACGGGTCATTTAAGCCTGATGCTGCCATTTCAAGACAACATATGGCCATTATGTTGGAGAGAGCTATTGATTATTTAAAAATTCCTAAAGGTACGTCATCCATTACATTTAAGGATAATGCTTCTATTATTAAAGACTACCGTTCTGCTGTAGCAATCGGTGCACAGTTAGGCATCATCATTGGTTCTGATGGCTACTTTATGCCCGAAAAAAATGCAACAATTGGACAAGCTGCAACGTTCATTCAACGTTTGATGTTACTAGCTGGTGATGGAGCTGCCGACGTCTCAACGTATGCGATTAAGGAAATTTCAAATGGTACACTAGTTGGCAATCAAGGCTTTTCAAGTTTTGAAGCTGCTGAAAAAGCAATCACAAAAAATACACAAGTGATTGTCCAAAAAGATAAAATTGTGAAAATGTCCTCCGGCTATGTTGTCACGAATAATTATGTTGCACTTTATTCTGAAACGATTAAAGACCAAATCGCTGTTGCAGGTAATACAGAGATGGAATATATCAGCAGTGATGCCACACAAGTAAAAGTGAGATTAGCAGGTCAGGTTGGCTATTTAAAACAAGCAGATGTCACGTTAATTCCTTTTTCCCTAAGTAAAGGACGCTCTTACTACTCCGTCGAAAATGGTGAAATTAAACATACGCTATACGATTACAAAACAAATAAATATTCTTCAAGCTATGTTTACGGAAAAGCACCTGCCTTCATGAAACAAGGTGAAAAATACTATAGCTGGAATGGCATTTATTTCACCAATGGAAATGGTTCTTCGAAAGGTGAAGCTTATAACTATTATCAATTTTTACCTGCACGCGCAACAACACAATATACAGCAGAAGAAATTGATGCTTACATTTTGAATAAGCTTGCTGAGATTGAAAGTACAGGTATTACGCTTTATAAAGATGCTACAACAAAAAGTAAGTTAATTGGTTTAGGAAAGACGTTAAAAGAAGTTGAGGCAAACTCAAAAATTAATGCCATGCTAATATTGGCACTTGCGCAACATGAAAGTGCTTATGGTATGAGTGACCATGCCCAAAACTTAAACAACCTATTTGGTTTATATGTTTATGACACAAACCCACTTAACAAAAAATTCGATAGCGTCGCTGCTAACATTAACGAACTTGTTGAGAAGTTTTTACAACCAAACTATATAACGCCAGGTGGTTCTCCAGGTAGAAACTACGCAAATGGTGCTGTAGTTGGTTCTAAGGCACTTGGCTTTAACGTAAAATATGCATCCGATCCATTTTGGGGTGCAAAAATTGCTGGCCATTACTACCGTGCTGAAAAAGCATTAGGCTTCAAAGATGCAAATAATCCATATAAAATTGGCTTAACAACTACTGCGGGCTTAAATGTTCGTTTAGAGACTTCAACTAGTAATAGTCCACTCTTCACATATGTGCGCAGTGGTATGCCAGTTATCATCGTTAACACGGACATCAATGGCTGGCATGAAGTACTATCTGACAAACTTCATACAGGCTCTGCTTACATTAGTAAAGATTATATTAAGCTGATAGATACAGTGAAATAAGAAATAGCGCCAATCCAATAGCTAAAATTGGATGGCGCTTTTTTTTTATGATTTCATCGGTGTGGGTGTGACTTACCCGCGGAATGCACATGTTTACCCGCGATTTTTTGTGACTTACCCGCGAAATATAGCTGTTTATCCGCGAATCACACACGTTTACCCGCGATTACAAAAACAAAAGGGCTGCCTAAAATAGGACAGCCCTTCATTTTTAATATTTAAGTTTTCTTTGCTCGGTTTTAATAATTGCCGATGCAATGACGACGAAGCCTAACATTAAAATAAAGATTAAATCAAGTAATCCAGTGTGCATAGACACGGTAAACAATGTAATGACAAATGCGTACGCTACTGAGTGGAAACTGCGAATACCACCTTGTTTCACTTTATTATAGATTAATGAAATTAACACACCGTACAATAAGAAACCAATTGCCACAAGCGCATAGCCACCATCTAGGAATAGCTGTCCAATAAAGGTTGGTGTTGTCGTTCTTGTAGGTCGTGTAATAAATTTACCTTCTTCCACACTTAAAGAGTTAACAACCTCTGTCACCTTCATACGTGGTGAAATTTGCTCACCAGGAAGAATCGTATTAAAGATACCTTTATGAATTTGACCGTTTAAATAGCCCTCTTCTTGTGTGTACTCAATAATTTTACTTAAAACGATATGACCTGTTACACTTTCACCATTTAATGAACGCATCCATTTTGGCGTTAAGTTTACTTTTTGCTCAACTGTTAACAGTTTTTCTTTTTCTGTCTCTGTCAGTTCTACATCTGGTTGATCGCGATTATTAAATTCTTTCGTAGTATCTTCTGTCACCACGCGTAAGAAACCGAACATTGAGAATGCTACACCAATAACAAATAATGCCGTTAAGAACCAAGTTAATTTTACACGTTTCACAACATAGTGGAAAATAATAATTCCAGTAAATAGCATAATAATTAAAGGCGTACGATAGCCCATTAATAGGAATAGGAACATTACAACAGCAAAGATTGAGCCGTATATTATTGCTTTCTTCCACGTCATATTCTTTTCTAAAATCATTTTGTAAGATAATAACAGTAAAATTCCGTACCATAATAACTGGCTAAAGAAGTTTAGTTTTGGATCAAGATTACGACGATTGGATTCATCGGAAATTCCTAAACCACCGCCAAAGATCATCATTAAATAAGAAGCTAATCCGATTAACGTTAATAACACAACAAAGTGAATCACATATTTTCCTAAGAACGATAGCCCAAATGTTGGGATTGTCCATTGTAATCTATCGATTATATATACACCAAGGTAATAGCAAACAAGTGCAACTAATACTGCTGGTAAAATGGATACACGAACATTAAATAATTCAAATCGATGAAAATCAAATAGACTCGTAAAGAAATATAGCACTAATATAAAAGGTAAAAAGAAATACGGTGAAAACGTATCAATCTTATTGACCTTTGTGAAAACTTGCTTCAGTTTATTCATACATGTAATACATCTAAAAAGATGTTATTGCCCTCCTCTATCATGAATCAATAGTTGTCATCACTATTATATTCTTTAGTTTTCCCTACAAAAACAAAGGTTATTATATCATAAATACGGTTAGACTTATAGAAAGGATTGAATTGAATTTACATAAAAAAGCTAAAAAATTTCATTTTTACCTAATTCTCTGCGAATCAGTTAATATTTAGGTGTATGATGAAATTTAGTAATACGAGTTTTGAGAAAAATAAAAAGCAAGGATGTGGATTTATTGAAGAAATATGTTATTTCCTTCATCGCTGTCTGTGCTTGTTTGCTTGTTGCAATGCTATCTCCGATCAAGGGCCAAGCTACAACACAAAAAATCGGCATTGTTTTCTCTGAAAGTAGTGAAAAATATGCCAACACTACACACCCTGGTGGTACATATGAGGGACAAACAGTATCTCCAAAGGTCGACTATAGCTCAACGTATAACAAAGAACTTAAAGCATACCTTTTATATCAGCAACAAGGCTTCCATGTAGAGAAAATTTTCGAAAAGGACTTAAACAACCTAGAAAACTTAAGTCAATATGATGCAATCGTCTTTCCATATACGGTCATGATGAATCATCAACAACGCGAAAATATCAAAATATACGTTCGAAATGGTGGCGGTGCTATTTTTGCATTCCAAACAGCACGTAATGAATCAGCAAAATTTCCGAAGGCTGGTCAAATGGATCTTTCTCCATTAATCTATGATGTCGACTCTTGGGTGATGGAATGGGATAACTTATCAGAAGTTTTCAATGCACGCTTTATCGACGATATTGTGCTAGGAAACGCGACCATTAGCAATGCAAATTCAGTTCACCCAATTATCCAAAACGCCACAAAAGAGCTCGGTAAAAGCACGCTTAGTCTGACAAAATCGGATAAAGAGTGGGTTGAAATTATAAAACCTTGGCAAGGTGGCTCCGCTTCACCGATTTTATATTTCTCGAATTACAACTATACCGATAAGCCACAAACGATGAAGAAAAATGAATTTGGTGCAGCTCATGCCATTGAATATGGCAAAGGAAGAGTTGTACAAATCGGCTTCAAAATTTTCGATTATATGACGATTAATGTGAAAGCAGACTGGCAAGACAATGAAAACGGTGCTGCTTACTCGACCACACGGGGCGACACAGATGCTCAAGTATTTATGAAGCACGCTTTACATTGGGTTGCCGAAGATCACGATGGATATGTGCCACGCCGCTATAATCTTTCTCTATACTCTGACGGTGTGCAAAGTTATGTAGCGCCATCTGGTCAATTTGTCTTTTACTCTACAGTAACAGTAAAAAACAACGGTAATGTGCCTGCTCGTGGTACGTTAAAAGTAGAAATTGTTGATGCGAACGACCGTATTGTCGGAAAGGGGCACGATCGTTACATACCAGGTCTAGCCGCAGACGCGACAACATCGAACGCAGACCGGAAAGATATTAGTACCCACTCGGAAAAATATCAAATCTTGATGCCTGGAAATTTAGCCGCTGGAACGTATACGATACGCACTTCCTTCATTGAAGGTCGTGATGATCGTAAAAATGCAGACGAAAAATTTGCAACTATTGCAGAAATTAAAACGCTCACACGCACAAAAGGTTCCAATAAGGCCTCTATTGGCACTGCCTCTTTCTTCCAAGATGTACCAAAATCAAGTGCTGCTTATGATGATATTAAAAACTTACATGCACTGGGTGTTGTGAAAGGCAGTAATGGCAAATTTAATCCCCAAGGCACATTAACACGCTTGCAAGCTACCGAAATGGTGTTACGTGCACTAGGGATTTCACCTTTAAGTTCAGCAACATTGAACGCCAGTGATATTAAAGCAGGCGATTATGGTTATTCAGTATTAGCTACAGGCGTTCGTTACGGGATTATTACTTTAGAAGATGGTAAAATCAACGCGCACCAACCAATGACGCGTGCTGCTATGGCACATGCACTTGTTAAAGGTTTTAAGTTACAAGGCTATTCTAGTAAATCATTTTCTGACGTTCCTACATCTCATATCTATTTTAAAGATATTCAAGCGCTCTATGCGTTAAATATAACAACAGGCTATGCAGATCAAACATTTAAGCCAAACAATACAGTATCCCGCCAAAACTTTGCTCAATTTGTTAATCGTACGTTACACGCAAATGCGAAATAGATTTTGATTAGGATCAAAATCTACTATCGCCAGTTAAATCCAAATAAAAAAGAGCTACACAGTTCATATTTTGAACAATGTAGCTCTTTTGATTATTGTTTCGCGTAGTATTGATAAATTCCTTTATAAATCGCTTCAGCAAATAACTCAACATATTGATCATCTGTCATTTTACCTCGGTCTTCACTATTCGTTAGGAAGCCTAGTTCAACTAGAATCGATGGAATTAACATGTTACGAATAACATAATATTGTTGTTCTTTCACGCCACGATTTTTCATGTTTAAGTTATTCACAATTTGGTTATTTACAAAAGTAGCTAAATCAATATCTTCTTGATACATATCTCCTGTTGTCACAGCATAATATGTTTCAGTACCTTGTGCAGAGGTGCTAGATGCTGAGTTTACATGAATACTAACAAAGATTTCGCCATAGTTTGCATCTGTAAAGTCAACGCGATCTTGCAGTGATGGGTACGTATCACCTGTACGTGTCATTGACACTTTTGCTCCAGCTGCTTCCAGCTTTTGTCGTACAAGTGTCCCAACTTTTAAGGTGATAGCTTTTTCTGATTGGGAACCTACTACAGCGCCTGGATCTTTACCACCGTGACCAGGGTCAAGAATGATAATACGATTTTTAAGTGGATTGCCATTTTGGTTTAATAGTTTTAAATACGATTTATGCACGTAACCTTTTTGACCATCAAAAGTGATTTCAGCCCAATAGCCATTAATACTGTTGACATGCACATAATCGCTCTTGCTTAATTTACCTAATACCGTTGAAGTAGAGTTCGCTTCTTTACGAACATTTAAACTATCAACAGTTGCACGACCTAGTAAATCTCCTCCTGTTACAGGTGGAAGCGTTGGATCTGGTTTTGAAGGCTGTTCTACTTCTACATCCTCTGTGCTATTTGCAACAACATAACCTGGCAAGCCATTTACGATTGTTAAATGGTAGCCATTAACCGTCTTGTAGACAGGCAGTTTAACATTACTATTAACTGTTGAAATGATTTTAGAAGAAGAAGTTGGCTTCACATAAAGATTAATACCTTGTGTTGTCTTTACTTCTTTTTGAATTTTGCCTAATGCATTACCATCTGCATCTAAAAACTGTGCGTACGTTTTATAAATATAAGCAAAGGCACCTTTATACGTTACTTTTAACCAGTCTCCTTCAATTGCATAGACTGATAGTTTTCCGCCTTTATTGACTGTGCCTACAATGTTTGTACTCAAATTTGAATCTTTTGATTTACGAATATTCAAGCCATCTGTTGTCACTTGAACTAAACCAATTACTTGTGATGTATCAGGAACAGCTACACCTTTTACAGGTAGCTCTAAACGATATTTTTCACTTTTTGCACGAGCAACAAATAATGCAAATTGTGCACGTGTTACCGAGCTATTTGGATTATAGTTTTGGCCGCTTCCTTTTGTAATACCATTATAGTAAATCGCATTGACGTATTGAACGTAAGGATTTGTAATCGCTACATCCACAAAAGGAGAATCCATATTTTCGTATTCACTTGCATCCAATTTAAATGCTTTTGTTAATACATAACTCATTTCATCACGAGTTAAAGGCTTGTTTGGTAAAAACTGACCAGTTATGTTTGTTTTAAAGAACCCTAATTGGATAGCACGTTCAACATAACCTGAAAGCTCTGTACCAACCGTTACATCTGAAAAGTTGGACTTGCTAACCGTTAATGGTTTATTACCTGAAGCCACAACTGCCATTTTGGCAACTTGTCCACGTGTTACCGTATTATTCGGTTTATAATACGTTTTACCTTTTTCTGTATACCCTTTTATAACACCTAAACTAACTAAATAATTGATCTCTTCATAAGCTTCATGCTTTGGTGTAACATCTTCAAAACCACCACTTGCATTTGCACTATGTATCGTAAACATAGAAGCTGAAATGAATAAGACGCATAATATAAGACTGATTTTTTTAAAGTACAATGTCTTATTTCCTCCCTTCATGTTTCGTGTTCTCGTGTTCATTTTAACAAAAATTCACTTGCAAAACTATCATAGATTGTAACTATTCGACATTTTTTTGTTATCACCTCATTTCACAAAGATTCATAAAAGAAGAGAGCCTGCATGTGCAAACTCTCCTCCATTTATACGTTATTTAAAAGAACTTCCATGCAATGCTTTACTCCAAACGTAGCCCTTGTCCGAAGCAAAGTAGAAATTGATTATTTATTCACTTGCTTAGCACGCTCAATAAATGTCTCTAATTGAGAAATTTTTAACATTTCATCATAACCGAAGTTACCATTATCTTTACCTGCTGTAATTCCGTTTGATGCGATAATTGAAATATATTCTGTTGCCCAATAGTTTTCAGGAACATCTGCAAATGTCACAACATCACCTTGATGCTCAAGACCAAAAGCAACTACTAAAACTTTTGCAATTTGTGCACGAGTCATTGGAGAAGATGGATTAAATTTGCCGTTGTCATCACCAGAAAAAATACCTAATTTCGCTACAGCAGCAATTGCCCCAGCATGTGCATAAGTAGGTTTTACGTCTGCAAATGACGTATTTTTATCAGAAGTATCTAAGTTAAGAGCTTTTGCGATTTGAACAGCAACTTCAGCACGTGAAGCATATACTGTAAAATCAATTGCAGCTTCTTTTACTTCCGCTGCTGCTACTTTCGTTACTTCAGCTTGTTGTTCAGTGTCAAATTGTGCTACGCGTTTTGCGCCAACATAACGTGAGCTCCAGTAATATGGATCGTTTACATCAGAATAACTTACACCTTTACCTGTTTGAGAGTGAATCATTTTACCGTCACCTATGTATATCGATACATGTGAGATACCACTACCACTCGTGTTAAAGAACAGTAAATCGCCAACTTGAAGATCACTCTTCGCTACAGCAGTGCCTTGTTGATATTGTGAGCTTGAAGTACGATTTAATTTAATGCCTAAATCACTGAAGACTTTAGAAGTAAAGCCTGAGCAATCTAATCCGCTAGTAGTTGTACCACCATAAGCGTAAGGAATACCTAAATATTTCGAAGCTGTTTCAGTGACCTCATCTGCAGTCGCCGCTTCAGCGTTATCTATTTGAATTGTTGAAAATAACATAAAAGATGCAAAAATCGGTAATAACCATTTTTTCTTCATAAGTTTGTAATACCCCTCTCAAAGAACTTTTTTGCCTATACATAGACTATCACAAATGATGGTATTTTAATTTTTCAATTGTGTAACGGTTTTGAAAGTAAAAAAAACGTTGATATACCAACGTTTTGTGGTTTATCAACGCTAAAATATGGGTATTAATTAATGGGTATTCCGGCTTTTTGTAACATTCCTGTAATATAAGCCACGCTTTGTTACAATAGAGGATGACGAAAATTGCCAATAAAAACTCACGAATTGCTCGTAAAACAAGCGTTATCGCCGATAAGGGTCCATGAATCGCCCGTAAACCATCAGAAAGTAGTCAACACATTCATATCAAAAAAGTGTTAGATTGAGCGCTCAATCTAACACTTTTTCTTTAAGCCTTCTAACCGACTTATTCAATACGAACATTCCCTACATATTGTACACTGCCTGCTGTACTGCTAAATTTAACTTCCAAAACATAGCTTCCTTTGTCGGTTGGGAATTGAAATTCTCTAAAATCATCAAATTCCAGTTCAATTCGCTCGTCATCTTTTAACAGGAAAGCTGACACTTGTGCATCAGTCCAAATATCTCCACCGTTTTTTTCGTTCTCCTCAAAATCCAATGATGTATGTTGACCTGGTAAGACTTTTATTTCATCCAATGACGATGCGTATTTTTTTGTATCTTCGATGGACTTCTGTACATCTTCACTTGCTGTCTTCCAATTGATATTTGCTTCTGTTAATTGAACAGAGACATGATTAAAATTTAAATGAGCAGTTGGCACTCCAACATCATAGTCCTCACCAATACAGCCTGTTAGCATAAAAGCAAAAAGCAATCCAATCAATAAATTACCCAATACTTTCATCTTACACCTCATTATTTTAGTTTAGGCTACGTTGTCAATATTAGCGCTTTGGCTTGCTAGTAAAACTAAACTGTGGACATCACTTACACCATCATCATGAATCCGGAAAAATCCCTTCAGCATATTCGATTTCTATCGTTTGAATTGCTAACCGACAGTTCTCAACTGCTTCTTCAACATTTCTCCCTTTTGTAATAATAAAGCCATGTTCGTCTTTTAGACTGTTCGTTTCTGTTGTGCCAACGCCTTCTTCAATATTACATTTATAGGCTACAATGGTTTCATCCGCATTTTGGAAATTTAATTTCTTTATTTTTTTATTCGGCTGGAATCTTAAATAAAAAACTGCGGCAGCACGATATTGTTGACTTACATCATATTTTTGCCAATTCTCTGTATAGATGGCATCTAAAGTCCATTGTGTTAAATCAACACCTGAAACGAAACGATGCAACGCTACAATCTGGTCGCCACCTGTTCTACAATGTGCAGCAATTATTTTAGGACCATATGCTGTCATTTTTATCTCTATATGGCATGGGCCAAAAACTACACCTGTTAACGTTAAAAAATCCAAAACAAATAATGTAATCTCGGTTATTAATTCATCATTTAAAGTTGTTGGCACACTGTGACCATACGTTACAAAATCAGGTTCTGTATATTTATCTGTAATGCCCACGACATAGTGTTTTCGATTAAAAGAAAAAGTTTCAACACTAATCTCTACCCCTTCTTGGTAATCTTCCGCTATAAGGGTCGCGGGATTTTCTTTATCCAATAATTCGTATACTTCTTTAAATGTGGAGATTTTTTTAGCGACCTTACTACCTGTTTCAATGCATGGTTTTAGAATAAATGGAAATCCATTTTCATTAGCAAATTCGATTAATGCTTCTTTAGAATTAATGAGTTTAACATGAACATAACTAAAATTATTACGGTTTAGGAGATTACGTAAGTTACACTGATTCTTAAATAATTTTATTTGATCTGATTGTTTATATTTGTTTAATGGATATTCCTCTTGTAATGCCACGACAGCATTTTGACCATCTCCTGTAAAGGATAAAATAGCATCTACGGGGTATTTTATTAATATCTTTCCTACTTCTTTTTTTAATAAAGTTATATCCTTATAATCTATTTCAAAGTAAATATCATCTGAATTCATTAAATCTTTCAGCTGTTTTTTTTGTTCTTTCTCGATACATATCACTTTTATGTTTAATTTCTTAATTGTCTTTAATGTATTCACACTACAATCAATAACCATTATCCTTTTTCTCATATTTTTTCTCCTTTTAATCCATTTGTTATGAAAAAACATCCTAAAAAATTAAATAATAGTTACATATCTCTTTATTTGAAGTTTTGTTCATAAAACTTATACAATTGTTATTTGCAGATAAATTAAAAAGGGAGGATAATGCAGATAATTATTATGATAGACAGCGCTATTAGTTCTTTTAATGCTTGATAGGCAAATACAATCAGGCATAGTTAAAAGGCCTGAGTCGATACACTACCGATTTCAGACCTTAACTGACTTCCCAATTAACGATGTTGCATTTATTTAAAATTCCGAAGTTAAAAATACTACTTTACGTATTTAGCTTGCTAGCTATTTAAAGTTCGAAAATATCTTTTACCATTATCCAACTAGTATAAAGTTACATTAACTACCGATTAAGTCCCAAATAAAACCGACAATCGCTGAAGAGTTAGCCGTAAAGATTTGTATGCCTGCCCACATCATTATTTCCCTCCTGCCATTCCATTTTCTATATTATCTTATGTTTTCAATTTTATTTGTTAAAATGTAAACAAAAGTTAACATTTTACGAAGGGGCGAAGTACATGAAAATTGGAGAATTAATTCGAACGTTACGGCTACAAAAAAATTTACGTTCTAACGTACTCTATAAAAACCTACTAAGTCGACCTGCTATTGCTAAATTTGAACGTGGTGAAAGCGATACAACAGCTGAAAAATTTTTAAAGATGTTAGATCACTTAAATATTACGTTAGAAGAATTTAGTATCATTTATAATGATGGGAATAAGGACTTGGATTACATGCGAAAGTATGTAGAAGCTTTCTATAACCGAGATGTCAGTGCGTTATACATGGTCGCCGAACAAGTTGAAAATGAATACAAATTAACGGGCAATCTGAAGTTTTTGCATTATCGATCTTTAATTTTGTTATTAATTGATGATGTCCGAGGGACCGATGAACATCTTAACGAAATAACGTTGCTTCAAGAATATTTAATGAACTGCGAAAGTTGGGGTTATTACGAAATTACCTTATTCGCTAATAGTTTAAGCTTCTATTCTATAGAATTAATCGACCTTGTTTTTGAGCGTGCCAAAAACACATTACAACGTTATCAAAATCTTACGAGGTACCGTAACGAAATCGCCTTAATGATTTTCAATATTTTAGAGAAAAAAATTACGTGCAAGGATTTAGATGGTGCTAAAACGTATCTCACGGAGTTAGAAAATATAAAAGTAAGTGTAGTAGATAATATGTACATGCAAACAATGATTAAATTTTTCTCTGCCATCATCGCCCTTATCGATGGTGATACAACGAAAAACAAATCCATACTGCAAATTATTGAAGTTTTCTCTTTGTTGGAGCTAAAACTTAAAGCTGCACAATGCCTAGAGTTTTATGACAAAGTAAAGGGAATATATACAATAAAAATAAAAGAGGACATCTTCTCCTAGTAAGTGTCCTCTTGTTTCTATTTCCCCACTGTCATCAAGTTATTGACTAGAAAATAATTGTACCCAATAGAAATTCCCTTTGCCATCCACTGCGATGGCCACACCAGTGTTTGTATAATTTTCACGTAAAATATTATCGCGATGTGCTGGTGATGCCATCCATGCTTTAACAGCCGCCTCTGGAGTCGGAATATTTCTTCCTATGTTTTCACCTAAGCTCGTATATGAATAATCAAATAATGTTGCTAAATCCCATGGCATTCCGTAGTAGGGTGATTCGTGTTCAAAATAATGACGATTAACCATGTCCTGTGCCTTGATAACAGCCACTTGTGTTAAAGCTTCATCATAGTTAAGACTCTGTAGTTTTCTTTTTTGTCTTTCGTTATTGACTAACCTAATCACATCATTAGACATGGCAGATGAGTAATTTTTGGTCGGAATATAAGACTTCGATAAGTAATCATAGACTGCTTCGAAATTGGTTAGTGTCATTGAGAAATCAAGACTACGTTCAACTATCGAGGCAAATTGTGCACGTGTTACCAATTGATTCGGTGCAAATTGTTTTGCATTGATTCCTTTAATAATGCCCACATCTGCAAGTGATTCAATATAATCCTTTGCCCAATGCCCTTCAGTAATATCACTAAACTTACTATTATTTTGTGAATCGACCTCAATATTGTAAGCAAGTGTTATCATTTTAGCAATTTGCATGCGCTTCAATGGCGCATCAGGATTAAAACAATCGCCATCTTGTAATATTCCTAATTCCACCAATGCACAAACTTCCTTGTAATAAGGATGCGCTGGAGATAAATCTCGAAAATGAGGTGCAGAGGGAGCAGTCATATTTAGTTGCATCGAACGGGCAATTGCCGCAGCTGCCTCCGCTCTCGTAATAGTCTGCTCTGGCTTAAATGTCCCATCCTGATAGGTTGTCATATATTGCTTATCCAACATGTGCTCGATGGAACGATTCGCCCAATGTGTAGATGGAACATCCTTTACTGATTCTGCCGCTAAGGCAACATCTAGTAGGTTTGGAAGAGGCACAGCATGTGGTGTAGCCAGCAAAATAAGCGACAAACCGACAATACTAGGTACTTTTTTTAACATAGCTTCCTCCTTAAATATGTATGAAAATTTTTGCATTCATGCCGATATTTCATCGCTTCATCATAAGCAACGAATATCCACTAGTGTATCGTTTTTACCCTATTTACCACATAATAAACATACCATTATTACCTGTTTTTTCCTACATAGATTTTTAAAAAAATCACTCTACAGGCACGTTCATTCCCAAGAGTGATATTTATCTTATTATTCAACCCCAATAATGTATAGGTCATTATTATTTTTTTGTAATATGCGATAAAGGAATAAAGCCATTTGACCACGTCGTACATCTGTATACGGAGAAAATGTCGTAGCGCTAGTACCTTGCGTAATCCCATAATCTACTAACGTTTGAATGTATCGATTGGTTTCAACGTCTTTTGTAAAATCTGTAAAAGGTGCAGTTAACGATGTCGCTTGTTGTAAATGAAAGCCCAGTGTCAGCATTTTTGCCATTTGACTACGCTTAATAGAAGCATCCGGATTAAATTGATTTCCTTTTTGGATAATACCATTAGCTGCTAGTGCTGCTATATAGCCATAATACTGATGCGAAGTTGGCACATCGCTAAAACCTGGATTGTCCACGTTGTTCGTTTGCAACTGGAGTGCTTGTGCTAAAAAATAAGCTGCTTCTCCACGCGTTAATTGTTGATAGGGACTAAAGGTTGAAGGTGTTGTACCAAATACAATGCCTTTATTGTATAGCTCGCTGACTGCATGATAGAGCTCAGTTTCACTATTATTGTTTGTAATATCTACAAATGGCATGGAAGCCGCTTCCGTAGGAATTACGGCAACACAAGGTGCTACAGCTAAAGCCGTAGCAAATGCCCATGCATATTTAGTATGCTTTATTTTCATAGACCTTTGCCCCTTTGTAATTGAATATATATTAACCATTTAAAATAACGAAAAGAGGGACCCCATCCCTCTCTTCATCCATTAGTCCAATCCTAATGTCTTTGCATGCTCTTGTAAAATGCGATAGTTGTAAACTAAATCTTGTTGCTCCAACGTTAGTGAGCTATATAGTTTTTGTGCAGCAATCACTTTCTTTTCAAAAGTTTTTGAATCGGGATCTAGTTCTCCAATCGCATTGACTACTTTTAATACTGCTGCTATATCTTTTTCTGCACCTTTTAGCTTATCGTAGTTGATCACTTGTCCTCTTACTTTGGAGTCTAGCGCCTTATACGCAGCTACTGCATTTTCAACATCTTGGATATACGTACTTGATGTTGGAGAAAGACTAGCGATGATTTCCACCACTTTTTTTACTTCACTCATGTTTTTCTCTGCTTCTAGTAAAATCGAATAATTCGATACTCTTTGTTTATCGGCTGTATTAAGGCTATCGTAGTCTTTACGAACGGACTCAATCATCCCAAAATACATTTTATCGCTCGGTTTTAAAGCTGCAATACTCTTGTAGACGTTAATTACATTATCTAAAGAAAGAAGCACTTGCTCATTATAGACGTATTTACGTTGTGTAGCCGTTAAATTATCATAGGCTTTCAAAATCTTTTGATATTGACTATCCATATTTTTAGATGTCATCAATTTATCAATCTCATTGATAACACTAATAACTGGCTTAATCAATTTTTCTTGGTCTTGTAGCGTTCTATAATTTGCTACTGCCAATTGCTGATCTTTCGGCAATGCATTATAAGCTGCACGAATTTCCTCAATACGTTTGACATATTGTTGTGGTTCAGTATTTGGCAACTCATCAATCATGCGTTGGACATTGCCAGCACCTAATATGCTTGTTTCCGCAGCTTGCAACAACTTGTAATTCGTCACATACTGCTGCATTTCTTTGCTGAGTGCTTCATACAATGCACGCGCATGTACAGTATCTTCTTGGAATGTCTTGCTCGATGCTTTTAACTTACTGATTAATTCGATTACGTTAGCTAATGGTTCATAGCTTTGTAATGTTGCCATATTGTTGACAAACGCCTTTTGTTCTTTTGTCAATTTATCATACGCTTTACGTGCTGCATTGACCTTGCTAACAAAATTATTGGCACTTGGGTCTAACGTATCGATTTGCACCATGACACTCAAAATTGGCTTCACTTGTCTTTCACGATCCGTTAATGTCTTGATATTTGAAACAAGCTTTTTCTGTCCAGTTGGTAGTTTATCGTAAGCAACACGTGCATTCATTAGCTTAGTTAAATAATCCTCTGCTTCTGGAACTGCCGCATCTATTAATGCAATCACTGTACTTGCGGAAGTAAGCTCCGTTTCCGCTGTCACCAGCTTTTCATAGTTAATGATTTTCTGTTGTTTGTCTGGTGGTAGTGCATCATAATTAGCACGTGCAGTTTTTAAATCGTTTAAAAACGTCTTACTTGTAGGCTTTAACGTTTCAATTAACCCGATTAATGATGCTACATCTTCGACAGCTGTTAACTGTTCATAATTGGTCACGCGCTTTTGAGATGCTGCATCTAATGCATTGTAAGCTTTACGTGCTGCAATTACCTTTTTCGTATAGTCTTTATTGGCTGGGTTTAAGGCAGAAATTAAATTAATAACCTTCACAACGTTGGCATTATTTTTCTCATACGTTGTTAATGTTTTATATTGCGTTACTAATCTTTTGGCATTTTTGTCCATCGCTTTATATTCAGCAGATAATGCCACTACTTTTGCAACAAATGTGGCATCTGGTTCATTGGCTAATGCATTGACTCTATCATCAAATTGTTGAGCAGTGGTGATATAGTTGTTTGCTGTTAACAACGCTGTGTAGTTCGTCACTAATGCTTGCGCTTCTGGAGACAGTTTATTATATTCTGCAAGTAAATTAACAACCGTGTCTTTATAATCTTTGCGTGACGTATTTAACCCCATAATAGGATCAATAAGATTCATAGCGTCCACTTGATTTTTTAAATTTTTATAGCTTTTAACATACTCGCGTTTGGTCGGATCTAACTTTAAGTAAGCCGTGTTAGCAGCCTTTGCTCTTTTTGTATAGTCCTTCGCCGTTGGATTTAGTTTTTCAACTAACGTAATAACATTTAAAACTGCTTTATGAGAGCTCTCCCACGTTGTTAACTCAGACAAGTTTTTCACGATTTTTTTCACACTTGCTGCGTCAATTTTTTGTCCAGCAGGTGCTACAGGCGTATTATAGGCTAAACGTGCTTCTTCTATTTTAGAGATTTTATCTGGCGCAGCCGCAATTTCAGAAATCAATGACTCAATGACTTCTGCAGCCGCAATATTAGATTCAGCTAATTGTAAATCTTCTGCATTTTTTACAAATTCTTTATTAGAAAGCTTATCATATTCCGCTCTTGCCGCCTTTACTGCTATACGATACGCGTCCGTATTAGAAATACGTAATGCTGTAATTTGCTTGGACACGTTGGCCGCCTCTTGGAAAGGTTTTAAATCGCCATAATTGGAAACTAAACGTTTTGTTTCTGCGTCCTTTAAATTGTTATAAGATGCTTCAATTGCTGCTACAGTACTGATAAAACTAGTAGCTGAAGTAAAATCTTCTGGTTTTTTCGTAGTTAGCTGCGTAATACTTGCAACAATCTTATCTGCAGAAGATAAATTGACTAGTACATCGGTATATTTTTTAAATGGCGTAACTGTTGTGTTATTTGGATTATACGCTGTAACAATTTTCTTTTGGTCAGCAGTTAGAGCATTATAGCTTGTTGTTACTTCAGCGGCTGCTGTAGCAATATCACTAGAGCTCGAAGATGACTCTATTTTAGAAATTAAATCTTCTAAGTTAATAATCGTGATGTCTACTGCATTTGCATCATCATTCATTTTTACAAGCTTGGCGATATCGGCACCGTTCTTTTTAAAATAATTGTTACGTTCCGTGTCGTCATAGCCGTATTGAAGTGATGTACCGCGAACAGAGGAGACAATGTCTTTGGCATCATTGGCTAATGCTGTATTGACAGCTACATTAAAATTATTTTGAACAGCCAGATAGGAATTGGCTGCTGCAGTTGAACCTAAAAATGCAGTATACTCTGCTTGCACAGCGGCAACATCGTCAACAAATGTTCTACTTGTATAAGTAATTGCATTAATACTTTTACCTAGTTCATTTAATTTTTTGACGAATCCTCTTTGTGCCACTACATACTCATATTTCGCTTTAATAAAAGCTCGTTCATTATCATTAAAATCAGTCGTGCTTAAAACTTTAACATCGCCGTCTGCAATAACCATCTCATTCGCTGTGGATGTTTCGGAAAGCTTGCCGAATTGTTCAATCGTTTTATTTCTAGTTTCCGTTGTTGCTACAGCGTTGACATAAGCTACTTGTTCAGCTTGTACTACAGTTTGTGCTTGTGCTTCTTGTACATTAGCAATGGCTGCTGGCGTTAATAAAAGGCTCGTTAAGACACCCACTTTTAAAGGTTTCTTCAACTTGCTCATCCTTTCTTTTTACGTTATATAGGAAAATCGATATGTATCATATATTGCGAATCTACTATCTTTAGTATCGGTGATAATAACTTGATTTCAAGCTATTGTTGTAAACTCACATACAACCTTTACTAACTTACAGATAATTGCTATTTTTAGATAGAATAGACTTTTTAAAGGAAGTTATTGTTAGAATACTATATAATTGTGATAGACGCATTTATCCCGCATCGGACGTTTAAAATTAAGCCTAATTAAAGTCCCACCTTATTGAGAGAATTCCTTAAAAAAACTAGCATTTATACTATGTCATTTACCAGTAACTAGGTGTATACTACATCTTTAATATTTAATTTATTAGAAAGGGAGCTAGATATGTTTTATCACTACAAGTTTTGGCATAGCTTAACGCATCCCCTGAACTTTACACAAGCTTTGGAAACAGGAGAAATAAGAGGCTATAAAAAGCGTTCCTTTACGATTTTCTTTCTCTTCATGCTCCTTTTTGCAATACGTGAGTTTTGGGGATTAGGCACTGAAAGTTTAACAACATTATTTGCAACGAACCAGCAAGATGAATATTATACAGCCCGTTTGCTATCAATGGTCGGAGCCATTGTTTGGGGAATCATTTATTTTTGCTTCCACTATTATGGCGTTACATATATATTACATCTATTAACGGACATACCTTACAAATGGATTCAAAAAGTACAACTGTTTGTACTGGCATTTATACTTATTGAAAAGACCATTTTATTCGCAGTGTTTTACGCAGTAGGCTACTCTACAACCTTCTCCTTCTTATCACTTGCCCCTGTGGTACAGCAAGTGATAGATAAAGATGTTGTGTTATTCATTATTAATCAGCTAACAGTTACTACTGTACTGACGATTATTGTGCACTTTACTTTCCTTTCTAAATGGGAGGAAGCAGCAGATCGCAAAGCGCTGTTAGCAAAAATTATCATACTACAAGTAATAATGGCCGTTTTTGTTGGGATGATTAGCGTACTACCACTTCAAGAATGGATTACAAGGGGGCTAGGATGATGCGTTTTATAAAATCCAGACCTTGGACAAGCCTTAGTATGATCGTGATGGCGATTTTAGTTGGCTTAAATGCCTTCTACGTATTCAAGGAAAATAGCAAAGTAGCGCGTTCCTATTTTGTTGATGAATTTCAACGAGCTACTGTCGGTGACCGTGTAGAAACGGTGAAAAAAGATGCAATAGTTGCACCAGCCGAAACATATACAGTTTCTGCAGATGCGAAAAGTTTATCAGCAGTAAATGTAAAGCGTGGTCAGCACATTCAAGCAAGCGATTTACTCGCTACCTATAAAACAGAGCAAGTTGACGATGAGTTAACGAAGCTTGAGGCTGAACGGGACGCTTATGAAACTGAATTAAGTGACTTGCAATCCGCCTTGTCACAAATAGAATCGGATTTTGGAGGTACAGATAATCCAAAAAGTTCGATTAATACAGATCAAATTAGTGATAAATTAAATGTCACAGTAAAATTGGAGTTAGGTCAACAAAATACTCCATCTACAGCTGTAGCTATTTTAAATCGCCATATTGCAGAAGCTACACGTCAAATTGCCGTAATGGATGCTCAAATTGCCCAAATTCAAGCACGCCAAGGAGTAGTAAGCCCTGTTGATGGTGTTATTGCCAACGTCACAGACGAAGCTGGTACAGTAACATTTGAAATTTATTCAACAGAAAAAGCAATGCTTGTCTACTTATCTGAAGAAGAATGGCAACAGGTTGCGGCTGGGCAAAGGGTCGACTTTGAACTACAGCATTTCAAAGATGACCTATCAGGTATCGTACTTGAAAAATCAATGATTGCTACAAATCATGACGCTATATGGGCAAAAGAATTAGCAAAATCAGCGAAACTACCGAAGCCTACTAATTATGAAGTAATGCTACAACAAGACGATATGTTAGAAAATATTCCGTTTTCAACAGTTGGTCAGGCTGCAATCGTAGTGAATGAAGCTTTTGATGCTTATAAAGTGAATTCTTCTTGGGTTAAATCAGTAAAAGGTGCTAAGAGCGTCTATATAATTGACGAGGATGGAAAAATTCGTCTTGAAGATATTGAAGTTGCTTTTTCAACGAAAGATTCAACGATATTCACAAGCTATATAGATGTTGGTACGCCTATTTTAGCTAATGAAAAACGTAATATTTTAGCACGCACTTTCTGCTCAATGCCCGTGAAAAAAATTGAGTGGCAACACTTTAAAGAAATTGGCTGGAAAGACTACGTCAAATATATAATTTTCTAAACTAAATGGAAAAGTGTTAGATTGACGCAGGTCAATCTAACACTTTTTTGCTATATCGTTATGTCCGCTATAGGAGTGCCTTGTTACATTTCTACTCCATCGTTTTAATCCTTTAATCTGTTTTTAAAATATTGCTGATTATCTAATATAAGTTTATTTGTTGGATCGTATTGTAATGCTTGTTCATTGTAATTATTCGATATGTCATATTGTCCCAGACGGTCGTAACAAACAGCTAATTGAATATATGGTAGCCATGTCCAAGCGATATGTTCAATTAAATTCCCCTGTTTTGGTTTGTTCTTCATACTGATTGCTTGTTCATACCAATAAATAGCTTGTTCGTATTGTGAATCTGCCAAAAATTTTGCACCTAAACGACAACAACATTCTGGGCGAGGCGTGCTATAAGCGAAAGTTTTTAATAAAAAATGCAACTGTCTATCAGCATCATTCAGCATTTCATAACAATCTGCTATTTTTATACAAGCTGCAATTTCATCCTCAATCCACCCTTGTTTTGTCGCTAAAAATTGTTGATATTTATCAATGGCTTCTTTGTACAATGCATGATCTTTTAATTCATTTCCATAATAAAACAAATCCCGTGCCGTAAATTGCTCTTGTTGCGCTTCCCTGCGCTTATAAATTTTCAAATTACGGTCTGTATAGGCTTTTTCTTTACGATGTGTAATGGCTATATTACGCTGTATAACATTCCCTTGGACAGCTAAATATTCATGTACTGCCCCAACCCATTTAAAATCGCAAGAACGTTTTACTACTCTATTTCTTTTAAGGCTATATGTTGGATTGCCATTCTCATCAAAGGCTAAATGATAATCCATCATCACACTATCCACTTCTTTATTCGTTAGTTCTTCTAGTAAGTTTAGAAAATGTATTCTTTCCCTCTCTTCTATAATATCATCTGCATCTAACCATAAAATATAATCCTTGGTGGCTTTGCTAAATGAAAAATTGCGAGCTTGTGAAAAATCATCTATCCATTCAAAATCATAAATAAGACTTGTGTATTGCTTGGCAATTTCTTTCGTTTTATCGGAGGAGCCAGTATCTACAATAATTATTTCATCCACAAGTCCTTGAACAGAAGATAAACAACGCGCTAAAACTTGTTCTTCATTTTTGACGATCATACATAAGCTAACAGTCGCTTGTTGCTTTTTTCCAATAATGATTTCATTTTTAAATTTTTCCGCACCTAGTAGGTCTGACTCTCGATAAATATGAAAAGCAGGCAAACGAGTATCAACAAATAACGGTAATTCCAAAGCGGAAGCCCTTATGCAAAAATGTCGATCTTCTCCCCAAAACGATAAATTTTTTAGCTGTTTAAAACGAACACCCTTTAAAAGTGCTTTTCTACTTATTAATGTGCAAGCACCTAGCCCCCCTACTTCATAGATGCCTGGTACTTTTAATTTATTGATAAAAGCGGACGTTCTATTGGCAATATCGATTGGTTCTAATTTTTCGCCATTATTAATCTCGTATAATGTATATTCATCCATCATCCACACTTGAGGTAGTGCTACTTCATTTTTGTTCCACTCAGTCCAGAAAATATTAGAGATAATGTCTTTTTGCGCATTCCATAAGTTTTGAAGTGTATTCGGATACAACATTAAATCAGAATCTATCAGTAGCAAACCATCATATTGTAATTGAATTGCATGTTCAATAATCCTATCTTTCATTTTCCCTACTTTTTCAATTAGCGAGTCGGTCCAATAATGTGTGTGTTCATCCTTCCTATAAAGTTCATTTTGCTGGTTATTTTTAATAATTTTTACACCTTCATTTTGTGATTGAAATAACGTTAAAAGTTCCGTTGATTGTTGGTCATCATTATCATCAATAAATAAAAAATCCACTTTATGCTCGTCTTTGTTTAACGACTGAAGTGAAAACAAAAAATAATCTAAAATTAAAGGTTTTTGTCGTACAGGACTAGCAATTAATATACGAGGTTTCATGCAGTTCTCCTTCATTTGGATATTTTCAGGAAATCATACAACATACCATCCATCCATGTCTTCAATTTAGAGCCAAGTAGGAACTTCCTCGTACTATCATTATTCATCATGCATTTAATTTGTGACAAACCGTTAATATATACTTCAACTAACGAAAAAAGTGAAATTGACAATTGTCAATTTCACTTTTTCGTATCACGATGTTCTATCGGTGAATTACCACGCATTTTCCATATCTTGTTGTGTCGCTAATTCGTAATACATCGTCGTTATTCCACTTACTTCATACATCATTCCTTGGACAAATAGCTTTTCACCATTCGTACCGTTTAGGCGAATGGCAAAAATGGTTTCACCTTTGCCAACTTTTTTAACTGTTACACCATCAGCAGCATTTTCCACATCAACAATTTTGTGATCATACAATGCTCCTGTAAATTGCTCTACGTGAACATCTTTCACAGTAAAGCCTATTTCACTCTTCGGAATGAAAACACTGCTGACTTCAACTGCTGCTGAAGTATACATTTCATAACCATCTGTTTCAGCATGAATACCTACACGTACAGATTGTCCTTTATCATCCGACAATGTTGCAATGTAGTCACCTGCCTGCAATAACTTCAATTCATAATTGCCGCCTTTTGGAATGCTTTCTGGCTCCCAACCATCAAAATTGAATGGTTGATAGACGTAGACTTTGTCACTTACTTCATGACCATTTGCAGTTGTTAGCTGAATATGAGACGGATTAAAGCCTAAATCCTCTTCGAAAAGTAATGCTGAACCCGGTGTAATTTCATCTGTTTGTTGGCAATCAAGTTGAAGCTTGCCATCCACTTCTGTAACGACCACTTTATATTTTTGCGTGTCAATAATCTCATAGTTTTCTTCTTTATCAATATTGTAGCTTACTAACATAAAGTGGCCAGATCCTTCACGCAATGCCTCTACCGTCAAACCATTCGTTGTTTGATGAATTTTGAAAAATTCATGCTCCCCATCAGCCGCTATATTATCATAAGAATAGGCTTCCAATTGAGTAGCTCCAAAATCACGCGCAGCGAAACTTTGGACAACGCGATTTGCTTGTATCGCCTCTATACGATGAATAAATAATGCAAGTTGTGAACGTTTGACTGTTTCTTTTAAACCGAATGTTGTAGGTGTAATACCCTTTGTAATATTGTGTTCAAACAATGGACCTACTGCATAATACGCATCAGAGTATTTTACAATATCCGTAAACGGCAGTGTCCAATCTTCAGTATTATTACTTAATTGGAAAGCAGATGTTAACATGCTCGCTAATTGCTCACGTGTGATGGCTTGATTGACACCAAAGCTACCATCGGCAAAGCCTGTCGCAATTCCCTCATTTGCTAATGCCGCAATTGCGCCGTAGTATTCATCACTTTGCTTAACATCGGTAAATTGAGGGTCTATTACATTTTGCGTATCTAAAGCCAATAAATTTGCTAAAATTTTGGCTACTTGTCCACGTGTGACATCTGCAAACGGCTTAAATGTACCATCTGCATAACCATTAATAATCCCGCGGGTAGCTAAATCTTTCACCGCAGTTCCATATTCTTTCGTCATATCCACATCGCTAAATCCTTCAACTGCGTGCGCTGTCGGCACTACTACAATGGCACTTGTAGCTAAAGCCGCAACGATTGCACCTTGAAATAATTTATTTCGTTTCATTCACTCGACCCCCTACGTCTTTTCCCTATCATACTATGATAACACATGGAAATAATACTAAAAGTTTCATATTCTTCTATAGTTATGTAGTTTATAGCATTGTAGCAAAGTCAAATGTATTCATACCCGCTGTTTTTTCCATTAAAAAAGCCTTGTGACTAGGATGAATCAAAAGATTTCATCTAATCACAAGGCTAGTTATAACACTAGTAAACTAGTGTATAAAGTAACACTTCGTTTTATTAAGGAGTTACAATTGTTGCTTTAAGTTCTTTTGTTGCGTTACCAACTTTAATTTTTAAAGTTACTTTAGCTTCTGTAACGCCAGCTTTTAATGTAGCTGTTGCAGCTGCAGTACCGTTACCAGCAATTGTTACATCAGTAACTTTTTCAGGTACGATTGTAACTGTTTCTGCTGCAAGTGCTTTGATTTCTTTGTTACCATATTGGTCAACAGTTGCAACGTTTACTACTACTGGAGCATCTCCTGTAGTTTTTAAGTTTGCTACAGTTGCACCAGATGCTAATGTAGCTTCTGTAATAGCTTTCGCTACGTTGTAATCAGCTAAATCTACTGATACTGTTGATGCTGTAAAGAAGAAATCTTGTGTTTTTTCAGCGTCAGCTGAAACAACGAATTTTTGTTCTAATACTTCACCAGTTGCATTAATTGTTACTTTTAAAGTGAATTCTGTATCAATTTTGTTTGCTGCTGGAGTTGTATCAGTGTTTAAAGCTGTTTCAGCGATATTTACTTTACCTGCAGTTACAGCTTGTGGCGCAGTTAATTTACCGCCAGTTACTGTTGCTGTATATTCGTTTGGCTCAAGTGCAACTTTACCACCGTTTAATAAACCGTTAACAGTGATTTTTTTGTCAGTTGCTACTTTTGTTTTACCGATTTCAGCAATTTCGTAACCTTTGTATTCTGTACCATCAGTTACTTGTACTTTTACTTCTACAGCAGAATCAATTGTGCCATTTTTCGTTACTAGAGCAACGTTTAATGTTGCAGTACCATTTTTAAGTGGTGTAACTTGGTTTGCACTTACTGATACTACATCAGAAGTACCAACTAATGTAACTGTTACAGGAGCTGCAGAGTTTTTCATTTCACGACCGTATTGGTCTTCAATGATTAAGTGATCTTTTGCAGTAATTGTCACTGGTGCTTGAGCAGTTGAAATTACTAATGGGTTTTTAAGTCCGCGAACTACAGTTGGTACTGCTGCAGCTTTAACATCTACAGTGATAGTAGCAACTTTGAATGTTGAAGTTTGGAATACTAATGCTTGTGTTCCAGCTGCTCCAAATGTTGTTTTGTAGTATACTTGACCGTCTTTTACTTCAAGAGCAGATTCAGCAACTGGTGTGCCGCCAACTTTAATACCTTTGTTAGCATCAGCTAAGATTTTTTTGTTAGTGATAACATTGCCTTCTTTATCAGTAACTGTTAAAGGAATTAATGTAGCTTCGTTAGCAACTGCGATTTCTGGTTGAGAAACAGAGATTGCGTTAGTTGTAGTAGTTTCTGCCACTTTCACAGTGTATTTTGCAGATTGGCCGTTAGTTGTTGAAATTAATAATACATCAGTATCACCAGCTTTTAAGATTGATGATAAAGCAACTACTAATTTATCTTTTTCGCCAATTTTTACTTTTGTTACTTTGTTATCGATTGTTAAGTTTGTAGTGTTAGTGTTTGTAATTACTAAACCACTTGCTTTAGCAGCATCTGTAATTTCTTTACCGTATTGGTCTTTAAGGTTTAATACGATGAATGCTTCAGAAGCTTTAGAGTTATCATTTAAAACTACTTCTTCACCTTTAGCGTTGTAAACACCCGCTACTTCAATAGAAGAAACTGTAGATTCAGCAGATAATTTCACAGTTTTAGAAACTGAAGTACCTGTAGCAGTATCAAATAATACAACTGGTACTAAATCGCCGATTTTTTTACCTTCTACAACAGCGCCTGATAATTTAACTACACCTTTAGCAGCATCAGCTACAACAGTTGTGTTAGCAGTATCATTTGTTTTTAAAGAAGTTGTTTTTGTAATATCTGTACCGTATTGGTCTTTCACTACGTAACCAACAGTTGCAGTTGTACCTGCAGCGAAAGTACCGTTAGATTGGATAGCTGTATCAACTACTGCTACTTCGTCTAAGATTTCGATAGAAGTAACTTTTTGAGCTTCGATTTTAACGTCGCTTGTTAATACTTTTTCAGTTAAACCAGAGATGTTTACAGTGTAATCTGCAGCTTGGAAGTTTGTAGCGCCTACTAATTGAACTGATTTTTTGTCAGCAGCCCAAGTAAGAGTTACGTTTTGCTTGAATGTACCGCGTAATAATTCAATTGTAGCTTTAGAAGTATCTTCTACTGCTTTGTTGAATTTTACTTCGATTGTTTTAGCGTTAACAGCTTTTACAGATTCTAATTTAACTTCAGCTACTTCATATGTAACTACAGCTGAATAAGCTTTGCCTTCGATTTCGAAGTCTACTTTAGTTTCTTTGTTTTCTGGAAGTGCAGTTTCTAATTTTACAGTATGTTTTGTATCATCAGAAAGAGTTACTTCTAATGTAGTTGCGTCAACAACTTTAGCTTCTTTTACAGTTAAAGGAGCTTCTGCAATGTTCGTGATTGTACGGTTTAAGAATGATGCGAATTGACCACGAGTTAAAGTGTTTTTAGGGTTGAACGCTTTAACGTTTGTAAGACCAGCATATTCTAACGCGATAATTGCTTCACGGTTTTCGTTAGCTGTAGCGTTATCTAAGTCAGTGATTGTAGATTTGAAGTCAGATTCTTTGTAATCTGCAACTAAGTCTACACCGTAAACAGTGTTGATAGCACGTACTAATACTACTGCCATTTGTTCACGAGACATGTTTTTAGTGTACATTAATTGGTCGTTAGAACCTTTGAATACGCCAGCATCTTTAACAAGTGCTGCATATTGTAGTAATTCTTGGTCTGGAGCTGTAGTTGGTAGGTCAGTGAAACGAGCTTTTGTTGCATAGTCAGCTGGCACTTCATAACCTTCAGATACTAACCATTTACCTAAGAATTTTGTTACGTTACCGCGTGTTACTACTGCATTTGGTTTGAATGTACCGTCAGTGTAACCTCCTACGATTTTAGCGTCCGCTAATGCTAAGATTGCGTCCTTGTGATCACTATTTTCAATATCAGAAAAGCTTGCTGCGCTAGCTACTGGTACGATTGCTGATGCTACTAGAGCTGCTGATGCTGCGCCGACAACCCATTTACTATATTTTTGTTTCATGTGCAAAAACCTCCTAGATAAATTAGCCACTTTTGTGACTACGTTTCTATTATAAAAGAAGTAGAACATACATTTCTATGTGCAATATTTGGAATGAAGGATGTGGTAATAGTTTATCTTAATTGGTTACAAATACATTTATTAGTTTATTTATAATTTGTTTTCCATCCGAATTTTGGCATACTAACGTTTCTTTTGTTCGAAAAATATACCATTTTACCCATAGATATTGAGACTTTTTCCCTTCCAATAATTTTTAAGTAAGCCAAATATCTCACTTAAAGGAATAGTGAACAAATCGTGAATTTAAGTTACAATAATATAGGTAATTTATTCATTAATTCCCTTGGAAAAATGGATTAATATTTTATGGAAACCAGAATCTAGCGATAGCTATTAAAGTAAATGGGCATTACTAGACTTCTAATAGTGGTAAAACTCGGTTTTGTGACGATTATCTCGGGTTTTGTGGCGTTTCGTTCGGAGTTTGTGGCGTTTTGCTCAAGCTTTGTGGCATTTCATACTGCTAGTCAGCGATTCACGAAGTTTTATTTTTTACAGAGATGGGGATTTGACAGAAATGGTATTTAGTAGTCTTATTTTTTTATATGTCTTTTTGCCATTAGTGATTGTTGTGTACTTCATTTCTCCGAAGATGCTACGCAATACGATTTTACTGTTGGCAAGTTTGTTTTTTTACGCTTGGGGTGAGCCGAAATATGTGCTTCTCATGATGCTGTCCATCGTACTCAATTATGTGCTCGGTATCGTTATTGAAAACACCGCTTCCCAGTCCAAGCGCAAAACATTACTTTGGTTAGTCATTGTTAGCAACTTAGCCATCTTAGGCTATTACAAATATGCTGGCTTTTTCGTGGATATTGTCAATAATTATTTGTCGCAACCTATTGAATGGCAGGCTGTACCGCTGCCAATCGGTATTTCATTTTACACGTTCCAAGCACTTAGTTATGTAATCGACGTCTATCGAAAGGACGTAAAGGCACAGCGCAATTTTTTAGATTTATCACTGTTTATTACATTATTTCCGCAACTCGTTGCAGGCCCTATCGTTCGTTATCAAACGGTAGCTGAACAAATTAAGAAACGTATTGCGACAGCAGAAGATTGGATGATTGGGTCGCGTCGCTTTGTACAAGGGCTGGCGAAAAAAGTACTGATAGCCAATCCGATGGGCGAAGTTGCCGATCATGTCTTTAGCTTATCAGGTGGGGATTTAACAACGGGGACTGCCTGGATTGGGATTTTAGCGTACTCCCTGCAAATTTATTTTGACTTCTCAGGCTATAGTGATATGGCAATTGGGTTAGCACGAATTTTCGGCTTTAAATTTGAAGAAAACTTTAACTATCCATATATAGCACAATCTGTTACAGACTTTTGGCGACGCTGGCATATCTCACTTAGCAGTTGGTTTAGAGATTATGTCTACTTCCCACTTGGTGGTAGTCGTGTTAGCCATGAATGGAAACTATATCGTAACTTACTTGTTGTGTGGACACTTACTGGTTTTTGGCACGGGGCAAGTTGGACCTTTATGGCATGGGGCTTTTACTATGGTATCTTAATTTGCTTGGAAAAATGGGTGCTGTTGAAATGGTTGGCACGCATTCCACGTATCGTCCGACATATGTATATATTAATGATCGTAATGATTGGCTGGGTGTTCTTTAGAGCAAATGATTTTACATATGCATTTTCATTTATCAAAACGATGTTTGGGCTTTCCGATGCCGCACTGTACAATTATGAAACGATTTTACTGACAAAAGATTATGCGCTTTACTTTGTCATCGCTATTATTTTTGCCATGCCGATTTATAAGCTTTACCAAACATGGAGTGAACAAAAGGCAGCCGCTTCCCTATCATTTGACTGGGGTCTGCGCATTACACAAACCGTTTACTATGGTGCACTTTTGTTATTTATTACGATGTTTTTAGTAAACGCAACACATAATCCATTCATTTACTTTAGATTTTAGGTGGGACATCATGCGAAAAATTCAAACGTATCTATTACCAATTACATTTTTTTGCATTATTTTCGGTGGCTTCGTCGTGCATGTATTAACGGTGGATCGGCCGCAATCAGAAATGGAAAACCGGCCATTAGAATCTGCCAACATTACGCCAAGCGCTAAGGAAATTTTAACAGGGACATGGTCCAAGCAAGTAGAGTCGTATATTTCTGACCAGTTTCCTGCACGTGATACATGGATGCGCAATTATGTAAACTTTCAACGTGTTGTGGGCAAAACGTATTTAAATGATAAGTACGCTGTTGATAATAAAACTGGCTGGATTATTTCGAAGCCGGCCGCAGTAAAACCTGATGAAGAGCTGGCTGCTTTTGCCTCTGATTTACAACGCTTAAGCAAAGGTCTAGCTGAAAAGCATATACCATTTACATTTTACTCCCTACCAGCAAAGGCGACTTATTCACGTGAGCCAAGCCCACGCTATATGCCAGAAGATGCTGGTATTGCAAACAATGTAAAACTGCACGAACTTGTTACCGCTGCAGGCGTAGACAATATTCGTCTCTATGATGAAATGCAAGAAAACTTTTCTGCCGAGCGCAACTTCTTTAAAACAGATCATCACTGGACAATTCGCGGTGCCTATTCAGGCTACGAAGCGCTTATCCATACACTAAACAAACGACTGGGTGAAACAATAGCAACCATTCCTTTTGATGAAGCCAATACATTTTGTTTACCAAATAAGTTCGCCGGCTCATGGAATAAAATACTCTATATGACCGTCGAGAATAATGAACAAATTTGCTATAACGAACCTGCATCGTTTGCAACACAGTTTACAATCTACGACGGTACAATTGAAGGTGGCGTCACTGCACCGTATGACGCAGTATACGGTCGGGCGAAACAGATGAGTCCTGACGCCATAGTGAACTATGCGGATGCCTACAGCCGCGACTTTGCTGAACTTACAATCGTCAACCAAAACTATGACAGCGACAAACATCTCGTCGTCATTAAAGATTCATACTTTAACACCATTCAATTTCATGTAGCAAGTCACTTTAAAACTGTGACCATTTTAGACTTACGTTATTTAGAAAAAGATATTATTCCTTACTTACAAAACATGCAACCGGACTATGTCATTCTTGCCTATAATGATCGCAATTTAAAACTGATGCCCGAGTAACTATCGGTCAATCACGTGATAACGAGGTACCCGCGGTTTGCTTAGGTTTACCCGCGATTTACTTAGGGTTACCCGCGGTTCGTTACGGTTTACCCGCGGTTTACTCTGATTTACCCGCGATTCGCTCCGGTTTACCCGCGATTTACTTCGATTTACCCGCGATTCGCAAAACAATTACAAAAGCAGTGATTTCTATCTAGTTAGAGATCACTGCTTTTTAACGTTTTTTCAACTTTCCCACAATCCATTGACTAAACGGTAGGAATGACAATAGTTTCGTCAGCCCAATGCAAACAACAAGTGTCCACAGCATAAGCATGGAAACACGCGTCAATGTGCTATCAAAATGTGCCACAAACCAGCTTGTCGATAGACGTAGCACTTCCCAATGGATAAGGTAAATCATAAACGCATATTGACTAATAATACGAACCAACTTCGTAGCTGGCAATGACTGCCCCCAAGCAATAACACAAAGCACAACACTAAAGACAAGTGGGACTATATCGAGACGCCTCGAATGCACCTCAGTATAGCCAAGTAACATACGAATCATCAAAAACAGTACAGCAAGTACAACGAAAACAACCGTTGCACCTCGGTACTTCTTCGCCAATGCAGCTAGTCTCTCATATGAGACTCCCATCGCATAGGCAACTGCAAAATAACCAAGCCATCCTGTAAACAGCAAGCGTAGCACATTCGCATGGTCCTCAAAAATTGGATAAGGCAAGGCAATGACCGCATGATGTACTAGCGTAATCAGCACGCTGAGCGGTAGAAACCACGTAATCGACCATTTAAAACGCTTCACCAACGCAAATACTACATATAACTGGAAAATAACTACAACAAACCAGCCCACAAACTCTCCATAAACTACATTATAGAAATACTTGTCCCATAACAAACCTTTACGATAAATTGACTCCACCAATAATGCATCGACAAAAGCCCACACTAAAAAAGGCACTAAAATATATTGAAGACGACTCGACCAAAAATAAATTGGTAGCCGTTCACGATAACGATTTGACAATATGATAATCGATAACACAATAAACGTCGGCGTTGCATAGCAAAGCGCAATCCGCAAAAACAGATAAACCTGTTGCTCGGGTTCTACACCAACCTCCAAAATTACCCAGGATGATGTATGTAATAGTAAAATGGATAGGCATGCCACTACACGTAGGAAATCCCACTCTTTAATCACTACAACATTCTCCTAGTACTATACTCTCTCTATTAAGCATGTCATAGTTTATCAGATAATGCAATGGCACTAGTTGGTAGCTATTTTTGTAGTATTTTTCTATAAAATACAATAGCGATGCTAAGTGTCGCAATATCAGCAAGTGGAATTGACAAAAATATGGAGAAAGCAGGACTAATATCGAACACATTTTCTTTACGAAAAAAAGTCGGTAAAAGCAGAACGAGCGGCACAATTACGATAACCTGTCTGATTAGACCAAGGATTACGGCATAAATTTCTTTACCTGTAACCTGCAATACAGTCATAATTGTATAGGTAATACCCAATAGCGGAAATGTTAGAAAAATGACCTTTATCACATGTTGTGTTGATGTTAACATCGTTTCATCAGAAGTAAACAAATACAAAATCACATTACTGAACATATACATGGCTACAGTAATACCAATACCATAAATAATCGCATACAACATTGTCTTTTTTACAGTTTTATTTTTTTTCAATAATTCTCCCTTACCCTCAAAATAAGCAAGAATTGTTTGAACTGCCTGCGTGATACCAATAATCGGCATTAATACAAGCATATACATCTTGTTGGCTATATTCCAAATCGCTATTTGACTATGGCTTCCTATTGATATGAGCTGATGGTTTACTATAAATGCAGAAACACCGGCTAATAATTGTATGGCCGTTTGGGCAAAACCAATTTTCAACATTTGAAAGGACAGCCATCCATGTTCTCCTAAAGATACCTTGCTCGCTAAAAACCAGATATGACGTTTCACCAAATAAACAATGGAAATAATAGCGCATACTAACTCACTAATGAAAGTGCCTAAAGCAATACCAACAACGCCTAATTGAAAGCCGAAAGTTAAAATAGCATTGCACACAATATTAATCACCACTGCAATGGTAATAATAATTGCCTCTACTTTTGGATAACCAAATGCTCGAATAACGCTCGTCAATGTATAACCAATAGCACTCAAAATATTACTAAGTAGAATAATAGTTAAATAATCTTTGGCAAGCTTCCATACTTCACCTTTAGCACCCAACATAGTTAAAAGTGGCTCCATCAAAATCCATGTAGTACCAGATGTAACAAAGCTAACAACACAGGTCATCACAAACCCACTCTGAAAATACTTATTTAATTGAAGTTGATCGCCACTACCTAAATACTTTGAAATCATGATTGCCGTTGACGTGGCAAAGAGCGTCTGCAGTGCTACAAAAGCAGCAAGTATCGGCGATAATAAGCCCATGGCAGATAAGGCACTTTCACTTTGGCTACCTATATGCCCTGCAAAAGACGTATCCACTACGGAAGTCATCATTTCAAGAATTAAGGACAAGATTGCAGGAAGTGAGAACGTTGCAATTAATTTACTGATTGAATAGTTGTCGAAGTTATTGGACTTCATCTAGCATCCCCTCCAACACAAACAATATCATGTCAAATAAGACACCTAATGTCTTATTTGAAAATAATTGTGTGATTTTGTTGGTACGGAGTAAAATTTCGTTCAAACTCAATATTCGTTATATGCGAATAAGTAATTGAAGCAATCTTTATTAATACATACTTCCTTTCAAAAGCATATAAATATAACCCATCCGCTTTTAAAACATAACTAATCGGTGCTACGTCCATTTGTTTCTCACCAATAATGACACGAAGATAGTATTCCTCGTCAAGACAATGGTTTATCCGTTGATAGACTGCTTCTGTCATATCGACCTTATTATCGAAAAGATCAACGATAAAATAATCTTTGGCATCTTGTTCATACAGATAAATCAATTCTGGAGAAATGAGTGCCAGTTTCTTTAATATACGCTCCTTATGCATTTGCATTGACAAACTATCATAAACAGATAACGCAAATGTTAAAACTTGCAAATCTTCATCATTAAAGAAGCTACTAGATAGTTTATAATGCTCTTCAATATACACGCCACCTCTATGCCCCTGCTTACAAGTAACTGGAACACCCATCATCGATAGCTTATCAATATCCCGCTGAATCGTTTTTACACTTACTTCAAACTGACGCGCCAGCGCCTCATGCGTTGTCTTTTTCACCTTCAACAAATGTAGCAATATCTCCATTTGACGATTACGAATCATCTTACAGCTCCCCCCTTCTGTCACTTCTATATTTAGTATGGACTAAAATCTTCAGTACACAAAGTGGCTACAAGTGAAAAATCGTATTTTTGCTTTATAGTAAATTATTTGCGTATAGAATAGGAATTGACTTCCTTTCAGGTATATTGCAATCATTTAGTGATAAAAATAGAAGAAAGCTTCTAGCTATAAGAGAGGTATAAAATGTATAAAATATCAATTGTGGAAGATGACATGGATATTGCTCAAACATTGAAAAATCAACTAGATAAATACGGCTATCAAAGCGTTATTACACAAGACTTTGACAAAGTGCTCGATCATTTTCAAGCATTTCAACCGCACCTTGTTTTGCCTTTGATGGTTACTATCTATGAGCATTCTTTACTTCTACTTACAAACATCAGTGGAAGGTGAAAAAGCAAAATATACAGGCATTCGAAAAATTGGTCTTTCTGTAGTGACCAAGGAATTAGCTATGCTAGTTTTTATCCCCTTCACCTTTGCTAGCATTCTATTAGTTTGTGTAATGTTCTCCATGCGCAATATGATATCATCGTCATTTTATGAAATGACGGCAATGGGCATCAGTATATTTTTACTGTTATTTATAGGAAGCTTCTTCATTATCTGACGAAGCTATTTAAAGAAATTAGTAGTAGCACATTAAATAGAACCGTTCCCTTTCATTTACAGCGACGACGGAACTGACACCAATAGAATAGACAATAAAAAAACACCTTTGATTGAAATAGGGTTTAGATACCTACACTTCAATTGGAGGTGTTTTTCTACGGGAACATGTGCGTAAAAAGGAACGTTACAAATTTAAAATTCTATACAATCCTATACTTATTCAACAAATAATCAAATGTGACAAATATTATAATATAAACGCTCCCCAATAAAGAACTAATGTAAAAAGTATCTTTATACGTGTTTATATCAAAATTAAGGAGTGTAAACAACAGTGAAAAAATTAAGGCACAAAGGAGATGTTTAATATACATCAATACTATATGTTTATTTTTACTATGTTTCTCAATAAGTAAGGAAACTCCTAAAGCTACAAGCATAGAAGGTGCCGTAAATGCAGTACCATACATACCATAAACAATACTGTATGTAGAAGTAATAAATAGTGGAATAATAAAGATGCCAATAATAATTGTAACGACAGCAGCGATTGCTTTGTTTTTAACCATTCTATTTCACAACCTTACTAGTTTTGAAAAAACCATTTTATAAATTACATATGTAATTAAATTAAAAATAAGGAAAATAATCGACTGGACTATTGTCACAACTATAATAAATAAGAGATCTGCACCTAATACAATCTCGCCCGGAGGCAATTCTTTTTTTGTGCTTTCCACCAAAACAAAAGTGCCCCAGACAAAGATAGATACGTATAATCCTAAATATGCGAACAGTGAATATTGATAAAACTTCATTCTAAATTTAAATCCTAACACCACATTCAGAAGAATTATAACGAAAGGAAAAGCTAAAAATTGGAATAATGAATCAAACCTTCCGTCTAACATTGAACCAAGAAATTGACTTATACATGCAATTGCACTATTTGCAACCGCTACTATAATGAAAGCATTTTTTGATGTATCCATTTTTCACCCCTCTATTAACTCCTATAGAGTGTTGTAATAAATTTTATCATAAATGGAATACATACCCATGACTTTCACAACTATATTTTGTATTATGTATTCACAAGCTCGTTTGAAATCAATTGCTTGTCGCCAATCCATAATAAAATCAGCCAGTTTTCAGCGACTTACCGCTGAAAACTGGCTGGTTTTTGCATTTTGCTAATTCACCATCTGCACCGCTGGTTTGTTGCCATAAATCGTTTCTACCCATTCTGGATGGTCGATAAATGGATTGCGGTTCCCTTGGATTTCGTAGATTCTTTCGTTTCGTCGTTTTTCATAGTCATCTACTGGGTCTTGTAGATGCCATTGTAAAAGAACCGAAAGTTTACCGTGATACGGAGCTGTTCCATTGTTGACTTTGTCATTTAATTCAAGGTCTACTTTATCGCCTAGCTCATAACGCGTTGCCATATAAAACAGAATGCGTGCAACGTCCCCTTTGACACGATTCGGTGGTTCGAAGGAATCGGCGTCTTTCAAGCAACCGTTACAGCCAGCGACTGGACTACCGCCATTGTCAAAGTCTAAATTTCCTCTTGCGCTATTTACTTGAACATCGGTAGGGCGTAAATGATGGATATCAGTTCCTGGTCCTTGACTTGTGCCGAAATTCCCATGTGATTTTGCCCACGTATGTTCTCGGTTCCAGTTGCCTACATTGCCGCCGTTGTTTGTTTTTGGACTAGATTTACCGGAATAAAATAACAGGACATTATTTGTATTATTCGGATCTTCATCTGTGTATCTCAAAGCATCCCATGCAGCATCATAGGATAATACTTTTTGGTTTGCAATAATATCATGCAGCGCCTTTTTGAGTGCTTGCCCCTCTTTGTTATAGGCAGCAGTATAGTAGTCGTTAGCCGTTACAGTAACACTAAAATTGGCCGTAACACTTTTTGTACCATCAGATGCAGTAACACCCACAATATGACTACCCGCTTCTAAAGTTAACGTTAAGCGTTTGCCCTTTATCGAACCTTTTGTAGCGGTAAATGTCAATTCGTCATTATCAGGATCAGCGAAATGCTCTGTTAAATCGATGGTAATGTCCGTTCCTACAGCTACTGTCTGATTTGTAAAAGGCTTTTTGATGATTGGTTGCTTGTTTTCAGCAGGGACAGGAGGGTACACTATCGGTTGCCCCTTAGAATTTGTAAATTTAATGTTTTCTAACGATGCACCCTTCTTCAATTCAATCAACTGTAAGTCAATATTTTCTGCGCCTCTAATTTCACTTACATTTTTGCCTTCAATGGTAATCTTTTTAAACGTATTGCCCTTTAAGTCTACAATGGACTCTGGATGATTTGGCGTAATAATCACATCTGTCTTGTTAAAGCCTTCACCGTGAAGCTCGACATACTTCCCTTTTAAGTGTACGCCCTTCGTAATATACGACGCTGCATCTAAATGTAATGCTACACTCGGTTTTGTAATAACTAAGATATTTTTCTTAAAGTTCTCATAGTTATATGTGATTTCAGGTTGAATCGGTTCTACTGTAGGACCTTGTTTTAAATCCAGTTGCACCATGACAGGGTCATGGTCACTTGCACGGCCTGCCATATCTGTAAAGTCTGCATTAATATGAAGAATATCAATTATCGTTTTTTCTTGAAGGTTATTAGAAACTAAAATATGATCTAATACTTGCGAATTTCCTTGATACAAATACGTATAACGGTCAGATGAATCGGCTTTATTGATCATATTAGTCATCCATTCACCTTCATGAATTTTAAGCGCTTTGGCAAATTGGTAATCGTTAAAATCACCTAACGATACAATGTTTGCATCTGGATTTTTCGTTTTAACATCCGCAACAAAGTTATACACAATATTTGCGATTTTTTGGCGTTGCACTTCACTTTTATATTGCGGTGGTTGTGTTGCTCCGAATAATGGTGTGTCACCCGATTTAGAATTCCAGTGATTAGCAATCACAATGACATCTTCACCTTGGAACTCAAATTGTGCAGCTAACGGTTTACGGCTATTATTAAATGCTTCATTCATCGGGTCAATTCGGCCTGGGTTCAGCGTTAATTGACCGTTTTGATAACTAACCGCAGTAGTCGCATCCCCTGCTTGGATTCCTTCCTTCAAGTTCACCCTTGCTGGATTGTATAAGAAACCAACACGAATATTCGCGTTCGGTGCACCACCATCTGCATTATTCACAGGGTCAATATTGACATACTTATAATCAATACCACTTTCAGCTTTAATGGCATCAATTAAGCGTTGATAACTTTGATCTGCCTTGGCATCACCAGCCGACTCGCCGTTATTATCTTGTACTTCCGTCACCCCTACAATGTCTGGCGTTTGCATATCAGTACCAATGGCGCGTGCTAATTTTCGCGCCTTATCATCCGATGTGGATGTTTTGTTATTAGAAAAGTTTTCCAAATTATACGAGGCAATTGTTAGCTTATCCTCTGCTTTGACTATTTTGGTAGTCTCAGGTGTTGCCGTCCCTTTTACATGGGCTTGCTTCATGTTATCTAATGGCACGTAAATTTTGAAGTTTTGATAAGAGTAGCCCACAATACCCGTAATCGGTCCGCTAAACTTATCGCCTGTGGCAACTTCGAAATCACGAGCTGTTCCGTTCGGTTCCAATCTAAATTGGATACGATTTGGGTTTGTTTTTCCTTCCTCATACAAGACCCCACCATGCAGCGTGTTTGTTGGCTCACTTTCAAGAACCGTTACTAAATCGCCATGTTCCTGTGGAGCAACAGCTTTGACATTGCCTACTTCCACTCGCATCGCTTCAATACTTTCCCAAAAATCAATGGCATCAATTGTTGGGTTGAAAACTTGCAGATTGTCACTATCAATTTGGCTAAATGACATTTTTAATTTATCAATTTGAATGGCTTTTGGTAATGCTACACTGGCATTAAGTACTTGTACTTTGCCCCCTTGATCATTTCGTACATTGATTTGCGTCGTTTTTAAATCTGTTTGGTTCGCATCACTGTAGCCATCATACGCATATTCATCTACTTTACCTGTTACCGATACTAAATTTCCTACTTGAATCGGCCAAGCATTCTTTCCGCTATAAAGTAAGATTCCTTCCGATGTATTCGGATTATCATCCGCTAATTCATCAGGTGTTTGAATTGTATAATAATAACTACCATTTAAAGAAAATGAATATGTTACAATCCCTTGAATGCCATCAACGGTTTTGCCAGCAAATGGAGAACGATGGCCTTCCCCTTGAATATCATGAATTTGCAGCGCATCTGTAATAACATAGTCATAGGTCATCACTTCACTAAACGTGCCATCACTTGCTTTGACAACCGTTTTTAATGTTGTGTTTTGCGTAATATCGATTGGTTTTTCGTATTTAATACCTGATATAGTAGGATTCGTACCATCTACTGTGTAATAGATTTCCCCATTAGCTGTCGATGTTGATAAAGTGACCGTTGTTTGATTAATAAATGTACCACTACTTGGCGACGCAATCGCTGGTTTTAATGCTGTACTATCCACAACAATATCGTTTACAGAACGTGGTATCACTTGGTAATCCTGATCGAATTGTTGGACAATGCCCGTAATCGATTCATATGTTGTGCCGACCGTTAAGCCTAGCGCATTCGTTTCATCGCGTACTAAGAAATTGCTACCATCACTAGCTGTATAGTTTGCCCAGCCACTTCCTGCTTGCACATTCGTCAGCGCAACATTTTTTATCGTAACAAGTTGTGATTCATTTGCTTCTGCTATCTCTGCACCTGTTACTACTTTTGCAGTTGGTGCACCAACACCTGCCACTTTGTCGATAATTTGAGCTCCGTCTAATTGCAGTAACCCTCTATAGTCCGCAAGCTTCCCTTTAAGCGTTACTTCGTCCCCAATTTCTACATTTAGACTCGTCGGACGTACAGCGATACCACCTGTTCCATCCTGTACAGAGATGGTATTTTTCAGCTTCCCTGCCACAATACCTTTGATTGTTACTGTTGTACCGTTCGCTTGTGTTCTTGCATCCGCGATTGACTGAACATCTGCTTGTCCAATGACGGTATAATTAAAAGTTTGCACATCACTATTTTCCAGCCCCTGTGCAACTGCTATCGCTTTGATCGTCATTGTTTTATCAATAACGATTGGTTGCGTATAACTAGCACTTTGTAATGTTGGCTCTGTTCCATCCGTTGTATAAAAAATCGTTGCACCAGCAGTGGCAGAAGATAATGCAATGGCAGTACCTGACGCAACCGTTCCAGAAGGTATAGAAGCTGTGACGGCTTCTGCCTTTATAATAGGCCCACCGTGTCCTCCATCCATTGTATGACTGCCTAAATGTTCGAATGTATCAATTGGATAGGGCTGCCATTCTAATGAAGGGTCAAAGGTGTCACTTGGATTTTTATCACCAGACGTAATGGAACTCTTTCTAACCAATGTTGTATCAACAGTCGACACCCCATTGTCATTCCATGACTTGCCTGGATCAAACCCCATTTGACCAAAAGAATCTACTACCTCTTCACCTTTCTTTAAAACAATCGCATCATTACCATTAAACGCGGTAACAGCTGAAGCAAGTCCACCTTTCTCTTTGATCGCTGCTACTGCACTAGAATTATAGAGAATGATTGTCTCATTATGTGCTAAAGTGCCACTTAACGTCTGTTTGTTCGTTGGTGTCGTACTACCATTTGTATAAAGTTCAAGTTTGTATTGGCTTAAATCAATCGTTGAACCCGTTCCATTGTAAAGTTCAATCGCCTTATTATTACTGGACCCTTCAATATACTCAGAGATAATTAAATCAGTAGCTAATTCAGCCGCAACAGCTTGACTAGGCATTACTGGCATCGATACACTCGCAACTAATGTCGTTGCGAGAAAAGCATTGAATGACTTGTTCCATTTCTTTTTAGACATCATCAGTTAGCTCCTCTTTAAGTATTTGCTTCATAAAAACCTTCTTCTTAACCGAAGAAGGTCTACCATCTCTCTATCTCGGCTGTCGGTTTGTACCTACACCAGACGCATAAAGCGTGCCATCAATAGTAGTAAAACTTATTTCCCCAGTATATATATATGAAACCATATAACTGTTAATGCACTATTGAATTACTATATAGTAACTGTTAAATTATAGCATTTTCCAAGAACCTAAGCACACAACAAAATAGTACAATTGTTAACCGAAACTTCACTTTTGCTAAACAATTCGTACTTTTTCATGGTTACTCCTTACAGCGGTTAGCTATAGATAAACGTAGGAAAAGTGTTAGATTGATTGGGGTAAATCTAACACTTTTTTTCTATACCGTTGTTGTTCGCTATGGCGGTGCTTTCCGCTCATCACAGTAAGCCGCAATCCTCTGCTTGCGCGCGGAATGTCCACGTCTTACGCTGTGTGCATTCCCGCAGGAGTCACCGCCTCCGCTACCAACAACTAGTACACCCTTCTATTAATTGTTTACTGCAATAGAATAAACAGCTAAGGTTTCGTTTGCTTTGCATAGTGGAAAAATGCCATCAATTGAACGCGCTTCACAAACAATGCAACGTCAACAAATGGCAGTAGTTTTAGTACGTGCTATTAAAGAAATCGCTGGCGTAGACTTAGTAGCTGAGTACAAAAAAGCGAACTTCGTAACAGAAATTGGTGACTTAGACAAAGCTTACTCTGCAGAACAACGCACAGCGATCGTTGCTTTAGAATATGCGGGTATTACAAATGTTGCTCACTTCAACCCAGGTAACAGCGTAACACGCGGACAATTCGCTTCATTCTTATACCGCACAATCGAAAACGTTGTAAACAACCCAGAAGCTGGTGTTGCGGCAGTAAAAGCTATCAACAACACAACTGTTGAAGTAACATTCGACGAAGAAGTAGATAACGTACAAGCTCTTAACTTCTTAATCTCTGATCTTGAAGTGAAAAACGCAGCTGTTAAATTAACAAACAAAAAAGTTGTTGTATTAACAACTGCTGCTCAAACAGCTGACAAAGAGTACACTGTATCTCTTGGCGAAGAAAAAATCGGTACATTCAAAGGTATCGCAGCTGTAGTTCCTACTAAAGTAGATTTAGTAGAAAAATCAGTTCAAGGTAAACTTGGCCAACAAGTAACACTTAAAGCACAAGTAACAGTTGCTGAAGGTCAAACAAAAGCTGGTATTCCAGTAACTTTCTTCATCCCAGGTTCTGCTAATGGCGTGAAAACTCCAGTAACAGTTGAAGCTGTAACAAACGAAGAAGGTATCGCAACTTACTCTTACACTCGTTATGCTGCAACAAACGACACTGTAACTGTATACGCAAACGGTGACCGTTCTAAATTCTCAACTGGTTATGTATTCTGGGCAGTTGACCAAACTTTAGAAATCACTGAAGTAACAACTGGTGCTACTATCAACAACGGCGCTAACAAAACTTACAAAGTTACTTACAAACACCCAGAAACTGGTAAACCAGTATCAGGTAAAGTACTTAACGTTTCAGTAAAAGAAAACATTGACGTAACTGTTGATAAATTACAAAACGTAACGGTGAACGGGGTAGCGGTAGTTCAAACGAGTACAAACAACACGAGAGCCGCACAAATCACAACAGATTCTAGAGGTGAAGCAACATTTACAGTGTCAGGTTCGAACGCTGTAGTTACACCAGTCGTATTTGAAGCTACTGCAACAAATGTAGCTAACACGTATTCTCAAACATACACGTCAGATGTATTACAAGCTTCTGCAGCCAAAGTAACATTTGGTGCTATTCAAGCTGCTTATACGCTTGAAGTAACGCGTGATGGTGGTGAAGTGGCGGCTACTGGTGTAACAAACGGTCGCAAATATAACATCGTTGTGAAAGATAAAGATGGCAAAGTAGCACCGAACGAAATCGTTAACGTGGCATTTAACGAAGATATTGATGGCGTAATTTCTACAGTGACTTCTGCACAATTCGTAAAAGTAGAAGACGGTAAACAAGTAGGTTACGAAGGTAAAAAAATCACTGTTAGAACAAACGCTAAAGGTGAAGCAAGCTTCGTCATCGGCAGTGATACTGTAAATTCTTACGCTACACCAGTCGTTTGGATCGATATTAACAACCAAAGCGGTAAAGATGCAAACTTAGACAAAGGTGAACCATCAGCCGTTGCACCAATCTCATACTTCCAAGCTCCATATTTAGACGGTTCAAAATTAGTATCTTATAAAGGTACAACTGAAACGGATAAATTTGCAGGTGGCGAAGTAGCAACATTTAAAGTACAACTTACAAACCAAAGTGGTAAAGTAGTACCGAATTCTGGTTACACAACGAAGGATGTTACGTACACGGTTTACAATACTGGTGCAAACAATGTAAAAGTTGGTACTGTAGAAATCGCTCCAAACCGCGTGCATACAGTAGTTGCGCCAAGTGGTGAAATTACTGTTACTACTGTAGATGGTAAAACTTCTTCTGTACGAGTTTTAGCTACAGGTGTAGCGAAAGAGGTTAACGGGAATAAAGAATTTGCATTTACTTCAAAAGAAGCAACTGCAACATTCACTTCTACTTCAGAAATCCCTAACCTATTTACAGGTGATATTCATTCATTCGATACAGACAAAGAAACTGTCGTATTTACTGATGGTTCCGTTCTAAAAAATGCGGTGAAATATGCTGGTGAAACGGATAAAACATATGTGTATAGAAATGTAAATGGTGCACCACTTTCTAAAGACCAGTTCGTAAATATTCTTAAAGGTGCAGCTTCAGGGGTAAAAATAACGTATGAAGTAAAAGATAATACTGTTACATTCTATGTTGTTTCTGTTAACGCTGGGGGAACTAAGCCGGTTGATATTATTGGAGATAAAGCATCTGATGCTACTGCTGTTACAACTGCAAAAGCTAAAGTTACAGTAACACCTAATATTTCTACACTTTCAACTGATACGGCAGAAAATAAACGTTTAGCTGTACAATCAAATGTTGTCACTGAAATTAACGACCCATCAGTAACTGTAAGTGTAGTAGAAACTTCTACAGCAGGAACATATACTGTTACGTTAACTAAAGGCGCAAGCACTGCTACAGTAAACGTTACACCAAAATTTGGTCAAAAGGTAACTGCTGAATCTATTACTTCTTCACTTGCAGTGGATACAAATGGAAAAGATTTAACCCTTAATATAGGGTCTGCTCTTGCAGGTTTCACAATTGCGAATGTAAATCCAGATATTGATAATGCATTTGACATTATGGCTTATCTTAATAATAATGCGATTACTATAGCTAAAGCACCTTCTGCTTCTACAGAAGCTGTAGAATTAGTCGAGAAGACTTTAAAAATTTATTTTGACGCTCAAGCTACTGGTTATGTTAAAGAAAGCTTTGTAGCAACTATTACAATTGATGATGTAACGAACCGTACTTTAGCTATTACAGTAAAGCCTACTCCATAACACAAAACATTTCTTTTATAAGCATATAAATTTAGTAAAAATAAGTAGAAATGAAAACCCATGTCTTGTTTATCGCAATACATTGGGTTTTCTTTCTAACCAATATTACCAAATAGAGTATATAAATCCTTTTATTGAAATTATCCAATATAGTGCAATTCGAATTAGTTATCAACTTATCTTCTGTTTCTTCGCAATATATTGCATAGTTCCAACATTACTTTTACTAGTCCTTTTATAAAGCATGTACTAATGGAAGATAGTTTAGAAAGGGGCGTGAGAAAATGAAGAACAAAGATGGACAAGCCATTGCTTTAGGAAATCGACTAAAAATGCTACGCCATAAACATCATCTAACGCTTGCTGCATTGGCAGATTTATTAGGTATTTCCCATAGTTATGTAGGCTTTATAGAAAAAGGGACGAGGAAAGCATCTGAAAAAGTATTGCAAAAGTATGCAGATTTTTTTGATGTATCTTTTGCAGAATTAGTTGAATTACAGTTGCAAACTATTCCTACCATTCATAGTCCATCTAGCGAAACGCCTCCCCCTTTAACAAATGAAATAATAGAGTTAAACAATTTATTACTGAAATTAAATGAAGATATACGTTGTACAATGATTGAAGACTTTAAGGAGCAAATTCAACAAACGCTTTATCATTTGCTGACACCCTATGAGCTTTCAGATATAAAACGAAGTATTACGAAAATAAAAAATGCTTGGTTTTCAGAAAGTGAAGAAAGTGAAGAAGTTGATCAATATAAAAGCTACAAGGGCTATATCAACCTATCCAATGAGCCAATCTATTTTCAATTACAAGTAGAGCAACATATATTGCATCTTCAATTACTTCATGCTGATAGAAGACAACGCTCTCTGTTTGAAAGTTGGTTAGGCGATTGTTCCTTTTATTATCAAACGGAGGAATATTTACAGCATATTCGTGAACCACAGAAAATCGTTAATATTTTATGGTTAAGTCCTAATATGTCCTATCGCCAACAACATGACTACCTAGTACAAAAAGCGTTACTTTCATTGGAGTTAAACTATTGTGATGTGAAATTAAGTTGGTTTGTTCATAATTACGAGCAGCACAATACAATGCAAGATATTCAAGAACACATTAGCTAACGAGAAGGAGCTGATATCTCTTTGATTATCCATTCTGACTTTGATTTGCCTAAGTACTCTAAAAAATTTCTTCAACATTTAAAAAGAAAGTACTATTCAGAAGAAACCATTATTGGCTATGAAAATGATATAAAAAAGTTCTCGTCCTTTATTTATCAATTATACGATGGTCATATTTTAACAGAGGAAATATCGAAGGATGATATTCTAGAATATCTAGATTTTTTAGGCAATCAGGATTATAAACCTAATTCGATTAGTAGATATTTTTATGGTGTGAAGGCATTTTTCAAATATCTTGTAATAGAGTTGAACTTTAAAGTCGATCCAACAATAGGTATTTCCACTCGAAATGTGTATGTACCTTTACCTGAAATACTCGATATGGATGAAATGGCATTAGTGTTGGCTACAGCGAAAAAGTACTCCGAGTTTTACTATGTATTAATCAGCTTACTCTATTATACCGGTTCAAGAATTACAGCTGCTCGAACGTTATTAAAGGAAAATGTTGATATAAAAAATAATAAAATATACTTCCCACGGATTAAAGGTGGCAGAGATCTTCACTTACCCCTACATCCAAAACTACAAAAAATATTAGGGGAATATTTACAGAAAACAAAAGACAACGGATCAGATTATTTATTTCCCTCTCCGGTAAGCCGTAATATGCCCATAAGCGGAGTAGAAATCCGTATTAAATTAAAAAAAATTGGCGCCCAATGCAATATTACAAAACGATTAACCCCCCATGTCATTCGTCACTGTACCGCAACACACTTAACACTACTCGGTGTAGACCAACATTATATCGCAACTCTATTAGGTCATACCGATTCCCGTTCCACTGCACGCTACCAACATTTAAAAGTAGATGATTTAAGGTCGGCTATGAAGAAATTGAAATGACATAAGAACGGCTAAGGAAAGATAAAATAATTAATATATTTTCACTTGAAAAATCTCTTCCAATTAGAATTTGTTAATTGACCAACGAAAAAAATAAATTGCCTCTATTTTTTAGAGAACATGTAACACGTAAAAATCCTTCCTAGTGAATAAACCGAATTATGTAGAAATGAGAGATTCTTCGTAAGAGTGTCTCATTTTTCTTAGCTATATTCGCATTGGTGACAATTATGTTTATTGATAGACACATCCTAAGGCTTAAACGCTTTACTATTTTATACTTTGTTCTTCACCCTACTAATGCGCAATATCTTTCATTAGCCTATTTCTAATTCCCTTACCCTTCCAAGTAAATAAATTCCTTATACAACTTCTCTTTAATAAAAAGGAAAAGCTCCACACAGCAATAGCTATGTAGAGCTTTTCAAATCACTAATATTTATAATAATTTAAGTAGACTTTATTATTTATTATTAGTTAGATGTAACTACAGGAGCAGCTGCACCAGTTTGTGCTTTATCAATTAAAGTGATAATATCTCCAGCAGCTGCAGAAGTAGTATCGAAACGAACATCATTTACTTTAATTGCATCAACTAATTCTTGAGCTGTATTAAATGTTTTGTTAGCAGCAACTGCTGAACCTGATACTACTTTAGTATAAGTAACACCATTTACAGTTACAGTATCACCAGCAACTAAAGTTGGGTATAATGCAAAATTGTATTTACCAACTTGACCTGTTGTACCATTTACACCACCACTTACAGTTACTGTTAACGGTGAAGTTACATCAGCATCTTTTGGTACATAAGCGCTTGCATCAATTGTAACTTTAGTAAAGTCAACTGTACCATGAGAACCTACAGCAGCGATTGCTGAATTAATTTTAGCATCAGTATTATTTGTATCATTATAGCTTAAAGTAACTTCAACTTCACGAGTAGAAGAGTTATATACAGCTACAGGATCAGTACCTAATGAAGTACCTTTTACAAACTTAACTTTTAAGCCGTTATAATCTGCTTGGTTTAGTTCAGATGTATTAACAGCTAATTTAATTGTATTAGCACCAACAGCTAATTCACCTTTAGCATCTACTTTAGCAACTGTAGTTTGATTTGCATCAGCAGTGAATAATTTACTAATTTTAGAGCCTAGAGTAATTTTAAATCCAGTATCAGCAACATTTCCTTTTCCATCTGTAAATCCGATAGAATCAGCGACAGTTGCCACAGTTGCAGTATTTACAGCTGCAGCTGGAGTAATAGTAAGTTTAACTGTATTACCAGAAACAATTGGTGAACCAGTTACAGTATATCCAGTTCCTGCGAAATCACTTGCTGCTACAGTAGACGCTGCTACTGCTTTGTCAAATGTAAATGTAATTGTATCTACTAAACCAGCTACATCAGCTGTTTCATCAGATACTACTGCAGATACTAATTTACCAGATGCAGCACCATTGTTACCAGATGCAGTATTTTCACTGATGATAGTGAATGTTACTACATCATCTTTTACTTCATATGTTGCACGTACTGTTTTACCAGCAGCTTTATATTCTTCTAGTAAAGAAATGAAAGCGTCAGCACTAGAAATTGTAGTGTTACCAATACCGAAGTATTTGTAAGTTTTACCTGTTTCACCAGCATACACTACAGCTTTAGATTTATCAGCAAATTTGATTTCTTTATCTTTTTTGTTGATGCTTGCAAGATCAAGTACACCTGTGTAAGGGTTTGTAATTTCTCCTGTGTTAGTGAATGTTGCAGTAGCTTCTTTTGAAGTAAATGCAAATTCTTTGTTACCGTTAACTTCTTTAGCTACACCTGTAGCAAGAACTTTTACAGAAGATGTTTTACCTTCTACAGAAGTAACATTAATCTCACCATTTGGTGCAACTACTGTATGCACACGGTTTGGAGCGATTTCTACATCGCCAACTTTTACATTGTTTGCACCAGTGTTATAAACAGTGTAAGTAACATCTTTCGTTGTGTAACCAGAGTTAGCAACTACTTTACCACTTTGGTTTGTAAGTTGTACTTTGAATGTTGCAGTTTCTGCACCGTCAAATTTATCAGTTTCAGTTGTACCTTTGTAAGATACTAATTTAGAACCATCTAAATATGCAGCTTGGAAGTAAGAAATTGGTGCAACTGCAGATGGTTCACCTTTGTCCAAGTTTGCATCTTTACCGCTTTGGTTATTGATGTCAATCCAAGCGATTGGTGTAGCGTAAGAATTTACAGTATCACTTGAAATTACGAAGCTTGCTTCACCTTTAGAGTTTGTTTTAACAGTGATTTTTTTATCTTCGTAACCAACTTGTTTACCGTTTTCTACTTTTACGAATTGTGCAGAAGTAACTGTAGAAATTACTCCATCAATATCTTCGTTAAATGCTACGTTAACAATTTCGTTAGCAGCTAATTTACCATCTTTATCTTTTACTACTAAGTTATATTTACGTCCGTTTAAAACTCCAGTAGCAGCAGTTTCGCCACCATCACGAGTTACTTCAAGAGTGTAAGCAGCTTGAACAGCACCGAATGTTACTTTCGCAGCAGAAGCTTGTAAAATATCAGCAGTGTATTTTTGAGTGTAGCCAGTTGTTGTTACTGTACCATTTGTGTTAGTAACTTGTACTGGAGTTGCTTCAAATACCACTGGTGTTACTTCAGCGTTAGAACCTGAAACTGTGAATGTTGCTTCACCTTTAGAATCTGTTGTGATTTGTGCAGCACGTGTGTTGTTATCGCTTGTTTGAACCACATTAACACCATTTACAGTAACGTTTTGTAATTTATCAACAGTTACGTCAATGTTTTCTTTTACTGAAACGTTAAGTACTTTACCTGATACTGGTTTACCAGTTTCTGGGTGTTTGTAAGTAACTTTGTAAGTTTTGTTAGCGCCGTTGTTGATAGTAGCACCAGTTGTTACTTCAGTGATTTCTAAAGTTTGGTCAACTGCCCAGAATACATAACCAGTTGAGAATTTAGAACGGTCACCGTTTGCGTATACAGTTACAGTGTCGTTTGTTGCAGCATAACGAGTGTAAGAGTAAGTTGCGATACCTTCTTCGTTTGTTACAGCTTCAACTGTTACTGGAGTTTTCACGCCATTAGCAGAACCTGGGATGAAGAAAGTTACTGGAATACCAGCTTTTGTTTGACCTTCAGCAACTGTTACTTGTGCTTTAAGTGTTACTTGTTGGCCAAGTTTACCTTGAACTGATTTTTCTACTAAATCTACTTTAGTAGGAACTACAGCTGCGATACCTTTGAATGTACCGATTTTTTCTTCGCCAAGAGATACAGTGTACTCTTTGTCAGCTGTTTGAGCAGCAGTTGTTAATACAACAACTTTTTTGTTTGTTAATTTAACAGCTGCGTTTTTCACTTCAAGATCAGAGATTAAGAAGTTAAGAGCTTGTACGTTATCTACTTCTTCGTCGAATGTTACTTCAACAGTTGTGTTGTTGATAGCTTTTACTGCCGCAACACCAGCTTCTGGGTTGTTTACAACGTTTTCGATTGTGCGGTATAAGAATGAAGCGAATTGTCCGCGTGTTACGCTGTTACCTGGGTTGAAGTGAGCAACATTTGTAATACCCGCATATTCTAAAGCAACGATCGCTGTGCGTTGTTCTGCAGAGTAAGCTTTGTCTAAGTCACCAATTTCTGTTACGAAGTTCGCTTTTTTGTACTCAGCTACTAAGTCTACGCCAGCGATTTCTTTAATAGCACGTACTAAAACTACTGCCATTTGTTGACGTTGCATTGTTTGTGAAGCGTTTAGGTTGCCATTTGAACCGTTGAATACGCCTGCATCTTTTGCAAGTGCAGCATATTTAACTAATTCTTCTTCAGCTGTTACTGGTAGATCGTTGAAGCGTTGTTTTGAATTCCAGTCAGCTGGAATTTCTTGGCCTTGAGCTTCTAAATAACGACCTAATAATTTAACCACTTGACCGCGGTTAATTGTTTGGTTTGGTTTGAATGAGCCGTCAGCGTATCCATTGATGATACCTGCATCAGCAAGTGCGTTGATTGCTACTTCGTGGTCGTTACCTGCTACATCTGAGAATCCTGCTGCAGAAGCCACTGGTACGATAGCAGAAGCTACTAAAGTAGCCGTTGCAGCCGTAGCTACGAATTTTTTGTATTTCTTTGGTTGGTTAGCCATAGAAAAATTTCCTCCTCTAAGTTCAAAAATTATGTCTCTACTACATAGTTATGTAGTAAATAAACAACTACACATAAAAGTATAGTTGTATCCCTAAAAGTTGTCAATCATATTTTGGGAAAATTACTAATTGGTTTCCGGAAAATAGTGGACATCGAACTCTCTTTTACCATTGTCGTTTATCCAACAGTTTTTTTCAAGTGAAAATATGCAACTTTACCAACAAAATCTAATTTTCTATCATTCCTTGTTCATATTTTCTAGAATCTTATAAAATAATGGATAATTAAGTTAAATCAGGGAACGAAAAAAGCTCAAGCATATAAATGCTTGAGCTTTTTTCGCTTGGGCTACCAACCGTTGTTTCCTTGCAGGGAATTCTATTTATTTCATAGAGGAAATTCCTATACACCTACAGTCTAACACTTTCAAATTAAAACGACAATACCATTTTTTAAAAATTATTGACGTTTTTGCCTAGCCACTTCCAATAAAAAAAGTGGTAAAGCGATTTGACGCTTGATACGCTTAGGTTCTTTCATTAATCGGTAAAACCATTCAAGACCAAATTTTTGGAAAATTTCTGGTGCACGTTTTACTGTACCTGCCAACACATCGAATGATCCACCGACACCTTGATAAATTGTTGGGTGCAAACGGTCGCGATTGGCGTTAATCCAATTTTCCTGTTTTGGACTACCCATTGCTACAAATAGTAAATCCGGTTGTGCTTCATTAATACGATCAATGACCTTCTGTTCGTCTTTTTCATAGCCGTCCTGTGTGCCGACTATTTTAATAGAAGGAAATAGTGATTTTAGCTTTGCTTGTGCTGCATCAGCTACCCCAGGCTTACCTCCATACAGGAAAATAGGTTTGCCTCGTTTGGCCGCTTCTTCACAAAGCTTCATCATCATATCAACGCCTGTAACACGTTCACGAATTTGCCCTTTTTGAATTTTAGAAGCAAGAATAACACCAATCCCATCTGGAATTTGAAATTCTGCTTCATTTAATAGCTTTTTTAGTGCAGGGTCTTCTTTTGCTTTAATAATTTTTTCTGGATTAATGGCAACGACGAGCGCTTTTTGTTTCTTTTCAATGCGCTCGAATGCCATATCCATTAATTCATCGTAACCTTCTGTATTGACGTTAATGCCAAGTACTGTTTCTTTCATCGGTTTTTCGCATCCCCTAGTAAGTGGAACTGGAAGCCAGCTTCTTGCCATTTATCACGGTTTAAGCAGTTTTTCGTATCGAAGACGATTTTTGTTTTCACTGTAATAGCTGCTGCATCCATTGCTTTGAACTCATTGTGGTCTGTTAGTACAACGATGATGTCTGCGTCTTTTGTAGCTTCTTCTAAGCTTTGTGTTTGGGTAGCATGTTTGTTTTCTTTAATGTGCGGATCGTAAGAAATCACTTCTAAGCCTAGGTTTTGTAGCTCATCAATGACGATTGTTGATGGACTTTCACGCATATCATCAACGTTTCCTTTGAAGGCTAGTCCAAGCACTGCTACTTTACCACCTGCGATTTTGTTTTCATTTAAAATAGCTTGTGTTCTTTGTGCAGTATAGCTTGGCATGCTGTCATTTGTATTACGAGACAGATGAATAATTTGTGCTTGTTCGCCACCTAGCTCTACAAGGAACCATGGGTCAACAGCGATACAGTGACCACCTACACCAGGACCTGGGAAGTGAACATTTACACGTGGGTGGTAGTTAGCAAATTTAATGGCTTCCCAAATGTTCACGTCTAATTTTTCAGCCATTTTTGCTAATTCATTGGCAAACGCGATATTGACATCACGGTATGTGTTTTCCATTACTTTTACTAATTCAGCCGTTGTAGCATCTGTTAGATGAATTGTGCCATTTACAAATGTTTGGTAAAGCTCTTTTGTCATTTGTGCAGATACTGGATCAATCCCACCAACGATACGGTCGTTGTTCACTAATTCTTCAAAAATACGACCTGGAATAACGCGCTCTGGTGAATGCGCTACAAATAAATCAACGCCGAACTCTAGGTTTGCTTTAATTAGCTCTGGTAGCATAATGTGTTCTACTGTTTTCGGTGGAACTGTGGATTCAAGAATTACTAAGTTCCCTTTTCTTACATAAGGCACAATAGATGCCGTTGCTTGACGTACATATTCTAAATTCGCTGTATTGTCAGGATTGATTGGTGATGGAACAGCTACAATGAAAACATCTGCTTCTTGTGGTGTTGTTGATGCTGTTAAGAATCCTTCATCTACTGCTTTGTTTAGGCGTTCTTGTAAACCGTTTTCTTCAATATGAAGCTTTTTCTCTTGAATACTTTTTACTGCTGCTGGGTTTACGTCCACCCCATGTACTTTTATGCCGTGGTTGGCAAACATTACAGCCGTTGGTAATCCGATATAGCCAAGTCCAACGACACAAATTGATTTCGTCATTCTCTATTCTTCCTTCCGTTTCAAAAACGAGTAGTAAATTTTTATATGGTCTATAAATGCTGAATTGCATTTTTGTTCTGCATTATAGTATACATCTTTCAAGGGAAAGTGTGAATCAATTTGTTATTTTACAGTATTTTCTGTGTGCGATTTTGGATAATGGTGGGTTTAAAGTAGCTTTCTGGTGGCGATTTGTTTGTGTTTTGTAGCGCCTTTTTTTAGTTTTGTGGCGTTTTCTGTACGCTTTGTGGCGATATCTAAAATTTTAATGGCGTTTCCAATAAACTCGACAAATCGTACTTCGTAAGTTTGCCTGAATTACAACATGATCGTATTGTTTCTTGCAATAATCGTTTTGTGACATGTTTACACTCAAGCATTAAAAACGCACGACATTCCCTGTTCGTTATCGTATGTCCAACAAGCATGTAATAATCTTTCAATGCTTGTATATGTGCATACGTACATTGATGATGATATCTTGGACAAAACCACGTTCTTTTTAATTTTTCTATGCCAAAGTAACCACAATTTTAGCAATAAACAGCTCTTTGCAAAGCGTTAACCTCAAGTTGATAATAGCGGCAAAGCGGAAATGGGTTTCTGTGTTGTAATTGTGACAAAATAATGTTTGTTATTTCGTTCGTAGCTATCCCCATATTTTTCTCGATGATTTTGTACAGATATATCGGAAGTTCTCTGCCCATGACGATTGGTAGTCCGTCATTCTCACGATGGATTGCTACATTATTAATAGGAAAAACAATTGCTCCATAAATTGGTACAGCCATATTATGGTCGTTAGGAAAATGATGCATTGCCTGGATATACTGCTCCAATTGAATTTCAAGATGCGTAAATGCTTGAACTTCTCCTTTATCATTAGTACGACGGGGATTATTTTTTAAAATGGACGGTTCCCCGTATATTTTTTACTTCTAATATGACGATGCCGCTAGCTGTAATAATTAATCTATCCATTTGCATGGGGAGGATCGTAGGAAGTATAACATCGTGGAAAAGGTGACAGTCACTAAGCTGCGGTAACTTTTGTAGCTCTTTCAAAATATATTGTTCTGCAAAATCGCCCGCTTCCTTATTTTTAAGCTCCTGTTGGAACGTTATGTACTGCGGATGTGAAGAAGGCAATCGCCCGAACAAGTGCTTGCAATTCCAATGTCCAAGACGACGGTACCAAAGGCTTTACGATTAATCACTTCACTCCTTATCTATTTACTATAACAGCAAAAAAAGGAATCTCCATTAGTATCGGGGATTCCTCATTGTTCCGCTTTCTAGTAACTTTAAAATAGATTGTGCCTGCTGCATATGCAATGCTAGAACATATTGACTTGCTTGAAGCAATATTTGCGACTTCACCATATTCATCATTTCCTTCGCAATGTCAGCATCGCGAATTCGTGATTCCGCTGCGGTTAAGTTTTCCGCTGTATTGACGTTTGCATTATAGGCATGCTCTAGACGATTTTGATAAGCGCCCAAACGAGAACGCTCCGATGATACCCGTTTTAATGCCTCATCCATCGAGGAAATCGCATTATTGGCATTATCTCGTGTTGCTATTGAAGTCGTGGCGTCCAACCCAAGCGCCCCTGCCCCCATATCATTAATAAACAACTCGATCGTTTGACCAGCATTTGCACCCGCTTGAATCTTGAGACCATTCGTTGAATAATCGCCATTTAATAATGTCCTCGTATTAAATTCAGTATCTTTAGAAAGACGTTGAATTTCTTTTTTTAGCTCCTGAAATTCCAAATCCAGCTGATGTCGATCACTATCAGTTAATGTGTCATTGGATGCTTGTACTGCTAGCTCCCGCATTCGTTGAATCATGGCATGTGTTTCATTTAGTGCACCCTCTGCTGTTTGCACAAGTGAAATACCGTCCTGTATATTTTTCGACGCCATATTCAACCCGCGAATTTGAGCACGCATTTTCTCGGATATCGCAAGACCAGCTGGATCATCAGCCGCACTATTAATCCGATAGCCAGTAGAAATTCGCAACATTGACTTGCTCATAGCATTATAGTGCCTATTCATGTTACTTAATATAGATAACCCTGAAGCAGACCACTTACCAAGCATTCCCCCACCCCCATGCTAAAAGTATTATTAGTTATATCGGTTTGTGACAACTTCTTTAAAGTTACATTGGTAAATAATCCAAATAATTGAAGTGTTCTATCTATTAAAAGTGTTAAAGCACCCGCTTCTCTTTCTTGAAAAGTGGGTGCTTATTTGATGTACCGAGTATTCAATTTCCGAAACCTCCGAAATGCGTGCTCTTTTGATGTAGTAGTTCAAAAAAGAGTGCTTCATTGTAATCTGCTAATGCTTGGTCTATTAAATAATCAATGTTTTTTTGTTCAATTTCAGCAATCAACTGATCAATCTCACCTACAGTTGCTGAAGAGACAAGGGGTAACTGTGGCAATTTTGGTGTAGCGCTTTCAAGAATTGGCGTTAAATGTTCATGCACATTGGTAATGAGTAATAGCTGATAGAGTGGTAATCGGATAAAACGATTGCCCTTTTGGAAAACAAATACCTCAGATAAATTTTCGATTTGTTGTGTATGCAAGTTAATAATCATCTCTTTCCCTTCAATTGGAATGAAATGAAAAATCTCATTCTCTTTTAAAATTGAGAAATATTGATAAGCAAATACGAGACGCAATTTATCTCCAGAGATTTTCGTGTAAAACGGCTTCATATACTGAACTTGCATCATCCTTCATCCCTCCTTATTATCTGATTATTCAGATTTTAACACAAATCACGCATCTTGTTAACCATCTTATCCTCAAATTTTTTCTTTCTCATCATTCAGCTTATCATGTCTGCATTTTAATCGTATAATGGAAAGACAGTCTTTTTTTCTTCCCACGAAAGATGACATTGAATCATCTAAATAAAGCTAAAGTCATTGGCCAATGCAATTGAGAGGAGTGAGGTTATGGCTTTGTCTATTTCGCAACTAGCTAAGGAACATCAACCATTTATACTTGCTAAATTAAAAGAAGCTGAGCAGGATTTACATCCGTCCTCTAGCGAAGACGAGGAACTGGTGCGTCGTGCTGTATTTTCTGTACGAAACAAATCCATCGTATTTGAACGTTTTAATGGAGCAAGTTCTATATTATATGCAAGTGTACAGGATGTGAGACCTGCAACTGTAGAAATTGATTTTGCTCATGGGACTCTAAGCTGTAACTGTCCCCAACTAAAATGGTGTCGTCATCAAGTTGGCGCATTACTTGCTCTCTATCAGTATTTTGATTCTGTACAAAACTGGTCAGGTGCATGGCGTGCTCAAAAATCTGTGCAGTTAAAATCATTAGCGGATGAGCGTAGTCCTGAAAGCTGGCAGCTAATGGTCGACGAAGTAATGAAACGTCTGTTACCATCTGGTCGCATTTTAGAAGGCTATGGACTTTCAGCAATCCGTTCTGATGCATTGGAACGACTGCGCAAGCATATGCCATTTGAACGTGAATGGCAGCCACTGTATAAGCTATTTATCGAACTTTCGATTTTTAATGCAATTTGGCGGCATTTAAATAATACGCAAGGTCATTCATTAGACTCACCATATATGAAATACTTTATCGATCAAAGCGTACAGTCATTTGAAAGTATATTAACTGAATTAACGAATCGTTCTCGACTTTTTGCAACTGATCCATTTTATAATGCCCTTCAAGAAATTGTCCGTAAATTTTTACTAGAGCGTGAAGGGCTGTTTGCTAGTCGATTACAAATCTATATGCTGCTGTGGGCAGTGCTTTTTTATGAGAAGCCTCGCCGTGAACAGGAGCTAACGCTGATTAACAATCTTGAAGAAGTTTCCCCCGAGATTTCTTTACAGTCATTAAAACTGTTATTTTACGTGTTATTACAAAAAGAACAGTTATTACAGGAAAGCATTGCGCATATTTCCTTACCACAAATGCAAGATTTGTTTGAGTTAGCCACTTTTGCTAAGCGTGCTGGCGAGTCACATTCACAGGCATTCATTTTACGTGCGATGCTCCCATTTGCTGAAGCTTTTTTACAGGAAACTGTGCCCGTCGTACAGCGAGCTCAATACGTACGGCAATTTCAATTGTTATATGAAGATATACAATTAACAGAAGAAGAAGAAACAACACTTTATAGCGCATTTGGTGTGTATGGACTACAGCCCTATTCGTTTTTCCTTATAAGAAAAGAGCGCTATCGCGAATGGGCAGCATTGCATCAATTAAATCTTTCCTCTTTTTCTTATTTAGAAATGTGTGGATTAAAAGATGTTCTACACCTAGCTCCAGCAGTTGTTTTACCTTTGTATCACGTCTATGCAATGGCAGAGATTACGCAAAAATCTCGTATGAATTATAAGCAAGCTGTACGTATTTGGAAAAGTATGCGGAGTGCCGCAAAAAGAGCAGGGAAAGTTGCTTATTTTGAAAATTACATGCAAACAATCCGTGCAGAATATAAACGACTTCGTGCACTTCAGGAAGAAATTGAGAAAGGAAACTTAGTATGATGACATTACATGCTCCCTCTCCGTTTACGAAAAAACAACAGTTACGTATTGAATCAGCTCAAAACGGCAATTATACGATGCGGGGTTTTACTACAAGTGGTGCAGCAATCGATGTTGACACACTGATTTCTTCATTATTTTTTAACTATGAAGCAAATACTTATGGTTTAATGACCAGTCGTA